>JAGNWT010000119.1 GCA_017985935.1 Anaerolineales bacterium
TGAACGAGATCAAGGAACTGGAAGCGCGCGGCTTCTCATTTGAAGCAGCGGAAGCTTCAGTGGCGATCATGCTTAAGCGTCAGGAATACGGCTACAAGCCGCCCTTTGAATTGATCGATTTCTTCGTGAATGTCGAACACCGCCAGGGACGCGGCATCTTCGCTGAAGCGATGGTCAAGGTCCGCGTGCAGGGAGAAGTGCTTCACACCGCCGCCGAAGGCAATGGTCCCGTCAATGCGCTGGATATGGCCCTGCGAAAGGCGCTTGTGGGGTATTATCCGCGTATCGCGCATTTTCATTTATCCGATTACAAGGTCCGCATTCTGGATTCAGATCACGGCACCGAAGCCATCACCCGCGTATTGATCGACACGCGCAACACCACCTCGCGCTGGAGCACGGTCGGCGCAGGTACCAATATCATCGAAGCCTCCTGGCGTGCCCTGGCTGACTCGGTGGAATATGGATTGATGGTTGCACATTGATATGTAGGGGCGGGGTCCCTCTGCCCAAGATTGGAAACAAAGAAACTGGGCGCGGAGACCGCGCCCCTACAAGAATGGAACATATATAGATGAACTTCAAAATCACACTCCTCCCCGGCGATGGCATCGGACCCGAAGTGGTCGGCGAAGCCGTGCGGGTGCTGGATACGGTAGCCAGCAAATATAAGCACACCTTCACCTTTCAAGAACGCTTGATGGGTGGCTGCTCGATAGACAAGTATGGCTCGTCCCTGACCGATGAAACCCTCGCTGACTGCCAATCTTCAGATTCTGTTTTGCTTGGCGCGGTGGGCGGACCCAAATGGGATGACCCCGCTGCCAAAGACCGGCCCGAGCGCGGACTGCTCGCTCTGCGTAAAGGGCTCGGCGTGTTCGCCAATCTGCGCCCGGTGAAGGTTCACCCGGCGTTGATGGAATGGTCGCCGCTCAAGCCTGAGAAACTGCAAGGCGTGGATATCCTCGTTGTGCGTGAACTCACGGGCGGACTGTACTTCGGCTGGCCGAAGGGACGCGATATAAAGGACGGACGCGAGCGCGCAGTGGATACGCTGGAATATTATGATTACGAAGTGAAGCGCGTGATGGAACTTGCTTTCACGCTCGCCCGCGGGCGCAGAAAAAAAGTCACATCGGTGGATAAAGCCAACGTGTTGGAATCCTCCCGCTTGTGGCGCCAGATCGCGGTCAAGGTGGGGCAGGCGAATCCGGATGTTGAGTTGGAACATACCCTCGTGGATACCGCTTCGATGAGGCTCATCACCGGTCCCGCGTGGATGGATGTGGTTGTCACCGAGAACATGTTCGGCGACATCCTCACAGACGAAGCGTCTGTGCTGGCAGGCTCAATGGGGATGCTGCCCTCTGCCAGTTTGGGAGAATCAGGACTCGGGTTGTATGAACCGATCCACGGTTCGGCTCCAGATATTGCAGGCAAGGGGATCGCAAACCCGGTCGGTACGATCCTTTCCACAGCGATGATGCTCAGGCACTCGTTCAAACTGGAAGCGGAAGCCGCGGCGATCGAAAAGGCTGTCGAGCAGACCATCACCGAGGGCGCCCGCACGGCTGATATCGGCGGCAAATTAAGCACCCGTCAAATGGCGGATGAAATCATTCAAAGACTATAGACGATCGAACGTCGAATAAAAAAGGAGAATGTGAGTTATGGGAATGGAATCCAAGTTCGTTTGGAAAAATGGGGAAATGGTGCCGTTCGAGCAGGCGACCCTGCACTTTTTAACGCCGGCATTGCATTACGGCGCGGCCGTTTTCGAGGGCATCCGCGCTTATGATACGCCGAAGGGACCGGCTGTTTTCCGCCTGACCGATCACGCCGAGCGTCTGTTGGATTCGGCCCGTGTGTTCGGCTTCCGCAGCCTGCCGTGGACGACGGAAGATGTGGTGAAGGCGGTCAAGGATACTGTTCGCGCCAACGGTTTCAAGGATTGTTACATCCGCCCGCTCTTGTATCTGGATGGCGGCGGCTGGAACTTGAACGTGGATAACGGCAAGCCGTCACTGGCGATCGCCGCCTGGGAGTGGGGGAACTACCTCGGCGAAGAGGCCATGGCGAAGGGCATCCGCGCCAATATTTCATCATTCACGCGCCATCACCCGAACGTGTTGATGACCAAGGCCAAGGTGGCGGGCAATTACGCCAACAGTTTCCTGGCCAAGACCGAGTCTGAGCGGTTGGGATTCCAGGAAGCCATCATGCTTGATCCGCAGGGATATGTGGCTGAATGTACGGGCGAGAATTTGTTCATGGTGCGCCACGGCAAGATCATCACTCCGTCCACTGCGCCGGTGCTCGAAGGCGTAACCCGCCACTCGATCCACACCATTGCCAAGGACCTGGGCTACCGCATTTTGGAGCAGCCCATCTCACGCGACCAGCTTTACATCGCAGATGAGGTCTTTGTGTGCGGAACAGCCGCTGAGTGCATCGGCTTGAGCGAGATCGACTTCCGCACCATTGGCAACGGCAAGACAGGTCCCACCACGCGCGAGATCCAGAACATTTACCATGATGCCATCCGCGGCAAAATTCCGCAGTATGAATCATGGTGCGAATACGTGGACTAGCCGTCATTTTTTTATGCCTGACAGCATCACTCGTTTGAGAATGAGTGATGCTGTTTTTAATTTAAAATAACGAAGAAATTTAACTTTATTGGAGAGATTCATGATCCCTGGTTTGGACGGTCTGCGTGCTATCGCTTTTTTGCTGGTATTTTTCTTTCACACAGAATACCTTGGATTCGGTTGGGTGGGTGTTCAACTTTTCTTCGTTCTCTCTGGTTTTCTGATCACAGGAATTTTGGTAAAGATGAAGGATGATCTGCCGGCGCGGGATTACTTCCTGAAATTTTACGGCAGACGGTTGTTGCGGGTATTCCCCCTGTATTACTTTTACTTATTGTTGATGGTGGGAGTGACTTCTTTTTTGATCTATGTCGAGTACAAGATCGGCGTCATGCGCTTGTTTCAAGATCAATTGCCATACGCGCTTGGTTATGTCTATAACTTTCATTACGCGAGCCTGGATTATAAGCACCTGAACTTTCTGGTCCACTTTTGGTCACTGGCGGTGGAGGAGCAGTTCTATATCTTTTGGCCGCTGCTCATTTTTTTGACTCCCGCGAAGGCGCGCAAATGGGTGTTCGGGGCGGTCATTCTGTTCGGACCCTTGTTTCGTGTGCTGGTGACACTGGGATATAAATTTTCGCTGCTGCCGTTTTTGAACGAGTCCCTGCCGATGGGCATCTATCCGTTGACATTCAACCATATTGATGCGTTCGGGTTCGGCGCTTTCGTCGCCTGTTTCTCGATCCCCCGGGCAAAGACGCAGGCTGTCCTGCTTACTTTTTTGCTGCCGGCGTTTGCGGTCTTATGGCAATACTTTGAGGTCGGCACTTTTGAGTCCATCAAAGATCTCGGCTTTCAATTTATCATGCCGGTGAACTATCAATTCATCTGGGGCTACAGCGCCTTGAACTATTATTTTGCGGTGCTGATCTTTGCTGTGGGGCGTGAAGGGTTTATGAATGGATTCTTGGAGAACGGGGCGATCAAATACATTGGCAGAATTTCCTACGGGCTGTATGTGTATCACAATGGCTTGATCTGGTTCGCGGCGAAACTGCCCGACCTTGGGCTTGAAGCATCATCCATGAAACTGCTCTCTGCATTGCTGGCGCTATTATTTTCTTTTGTTCTGGCGGCGCTCACTTATAAATACATCGAGATGCCGCTTTTGAATCTAAAGGACCGCTATTTCGCGGTGAGGTGATGTTGTATAATCTTTTTATTGAATAAACCGGTAAGGAGGATAGCCCAGATGCCAAACCCAGTCGAGCCATATATTACGCGGGATGAGCCGTTCGGTCCGATCGATTCGGTGGATATTGATTCGAGCGACCTCAAGGCTTTGCAGTCCCTGTTCGAGCGTCACAACTGGACCTATAAGAACCTCCGCAACCGGCCGTCGATCATTATCGGGCGCAGGGGATCCGGCAAAACCTATTACCTCCGAAGCGTTTTCTTCGATAAACAATATGATTATTACACTGAGATCCGCACCGCCCGTGTGCTCGGGCAGATGACGCGGGTCATCGAGTTGATGGCGCATGATGCTGTTTTCCCGGAGATGGTTTCCGAGCTTTGGGAGATGGTGCTCTGGATCAGCGTTTTCGCTGAAGTTAAACGGTCTGACCTGCTGCCGGAGGATGACCTGTATCTTGTGGGTGAGTATCTCGATAGTGTGGGAGTGCAGGGCAGCAACGGCGTGGATGGCGTGCTGGGGAACGTGGCATCCACCCTGACCGGCGTCATGAGCCGCGGACCCAGCAGCGCGGCGGTTGAACTTTTGCGCGGCTACGAGCGGATCACTTTTGAGAACGTGAAGTCCGCGGTCATCAAAGGGTTTGAACGCTCCGGCAAGACCTTTGTGATCCTGATGGATTCGCTGGACGATTTTCAAATGGATATCGAATCGGTTTCACGCTCGCTTCAAGGTCTCTTGAAACTGGTCGGGTCGATGAACAAACCGCGTGATGTGGTCGATATGCGCTGCTGCCTGCCGGCAGAGATCTATCACCGCTTCCTGAACATCTCCTCCAACCCCAACAAGGATTTTCGCCGCGCGCTCAAACTTCAATGGACTGCGGCGGAACTGGTGCTCATTGGCGCTCAGCGGCTGATGTTCTACCTGGATCTGTATTATCAGGACTTTTTGCAGAACAATTATCCGCTGGATTTCACAAAGCGCGCTGACGCGTTGAAGTTGTTTCAGGCGGTCTTCCCGGATAAGATCACCAATCATTCCGGCTATCAGGAAGATACGATGTCCTACATCCTCCGGCACACCCAGTTGCTGCCGAGGCATTTCCTGATGCTGCTGAATTCGATATTCAAGACCCAGGGACGCACGCAGAAGAAGAACCCGTTCCCGATCGAAGAAAGCAGGATCGTCAGCGGCATCCGGCAGGTGGAAGAATACATGGTGGGTGAGATCTTTGTGGCTTTCAAGCCGATCTACCCCAATGCAGAAGAGACCTGCCGCCGCTGCCTGCCCGAACTTGGACATAAATTTTCAATGGGCGACCTGCACCGTGTTTTCACTCGTCATGGAAAGGCAGTTTTCGGCAGCGATAATCTTTTCGATTTTCAGCGCATGCTGCTTGAGATCGGCGCGATCGGTAAGGTGATGCCCGGCAAGGAAAAGGATGTTTACATCAAAGGTAACTTTGAGTACACCGTTTCGCATAAATTGAATCTCGGGCATGACGAAGAACTTTGCCTGCACCCGCTTTTTTCGGGCATCTTTGGCGGCAAACAGGAACGCCCCGTTTACCCGTATGGCAGCGTTTTGGAAGATGAAGATTACAGAGGAACGGATCTGGATTAGGGTGATGCAAGATCGGGCATGTCTTAATGGATATGCCCGATCTTTATTTTTTTAGGTGATGGATCATTTCAGCAAGCCTGAAGTGTCGGTCACGGGGTCTGGGAAGGTTGACTCTTGCTGCCCGGGGAATCAAAAGACCGGCGTAACGCCGGTTTGGGGGAACTGCAAACCTTTGAGATTGGATCGCTCAGCGATTCTTGAAATCCTGTATGTATTCGATCCGCCACCATAGGAACTGGATGAATATTTCCAGAACGCGTTTTCCGTAATAATCGTCCAATTGATTATTTCTCCACTGTATCCCGGCGGAAAAACCAAAAACAGAGTTTCTTTTTCTAGCAGACCACATACCGATTTCCTTCCATGGGAACCTTGCGAATTAAAACTTTCTGGCACCCGGTTAATACCGCTGCCAGAAAGAATTCCATCAGTTACCCAATTAAATGATGAACTCTATAATATGTCGGTTTTTTCACAAAAAAGTTACGGGGAGATCTGCATTATGGGAACGGAATTTATGTGGATCGAGTCTGCGTCAGCGCGTAAACAGGTTCGCTGCGTGAGAGACATGCGTGCCTTTTCAGCGGACTCGACTGCGATGGAATTTCACGAACTGGTGGTGATAATGGTTTGTTGGGGGTAAAAACAAACGCAACTTTCTATTTCATCGGGCGTAGATTGTGTATCTCAAAACAAAAAGGATGCACCATGATCTGGGTAAAATCTCACCCCTGGCTTACGGGTCTATTGACCGTTATTCTTCTGTTATTCCTGTTTTTTTTCTACACAGACCTGCACCATCTTCTTCGTGAAAGTGCCAGCCTTCCCCAATCCATGGAGGCGGCGAAGATTCCCGGCGCGGCGCTGGCCGTCATCCGCAATGGACAGATCGAATCCGCAGAAGGCTACGGGCTTGCAGATATCGCAGCCAGCCGTGAGGTCACGACTGATACGTTGTTCACGATTGCGTCCGTTTCCAAAACGGTGACCGCTACGGCTTTGATGACCTTGTATGAACAGGGAAAATTCGGTCTTGATGATGATATTAATCCATACCTGCCGATTGAAGTCCGCAACCCTGATTTCCCCGATGTGCCGATTACTTTTCGTATGTTGTTGACGCACACATCCAGTATTCAGGATAGTGACATTTACATCCATTATTACACCTTGGAAACTGAGCCCATCCTGCCTGATTCGCCGATTGCGCTGGGTGATTATTTGAAAGATTATCTGACATCCGAAGGGGCGTTGTACAATGCAGATGATAACTTCCTCAAAACCGCACCAGGGACGACATACGTGTACACCAATACGGGTTTTGGCTTGGTGGGGTATCTCGTCGAACAGATCAGTGGAATGCCGTTTGATCAGTATTGCAAAACGGCGATCTTCGAGCCGTTAGGCATGGAGCATAGCGGCTGGATGTTCAAAGGTGTAAACACTGAGATGATGGCGATCCCGTATGGCTACAATGATCTTTTACGCCAGCCCAAGCCGTATGGATTTTACGGTTATCCCACGTACCCCGATGGCGCGTTGAAGACCAGTGTAAACGAGTACGCCCGTTTTCTTTCGATTTTTATTAACGAGGGTCAGACCTTTGAAGGAAAACAATTCCTGAAACCAGAAACCGTGAAGGAAATGCTCGCTCTCCATACGTACCCTGGAATGGAAAACAATTCAATTGGCTTGGCGTGGCATTTTGGTAACAGGTTTTATAACCATACTGGCGGTGACCCTGGCATAAACACCTACGTTGCATTTGACCCCGTTTCCCGCACTGGCACGATCCTTTTCACCAACGG
>JAGNWT010000055.1 GCA_017985935.1 Anaerolineales bacterium
GTGGGCGCTGAGGGACTCGAACCCCCGACCCCCTCGGTGTAAACGAGGTGCTCTAACCAACTGAGCTAAGCGCCCGGAGAACCGCATTATAGCATGGGATAGATTGAAATGAAAAATTATTTCCACCGCCTGCGTTATAATCATAAAATCAAACAGGAGATGACCCATGACCGAATCAAAACCACTTAATTGGACGCCTACTCCCAATATCGGTTATTCCGTGATCCGCCGCGGCGATGGCGGCATGACATTGACCTTCACAGATCTCACAGAGACCACCCTCTCTCACTGGCATCAGTTCGCGCTCGATCACCTGCTCGGTTCCGATCGCCGCACCCGTAACCTGTATGACCTGCGCGCCGTAAAGCAGATCCCCGAAAAGGCCATCCGCATGGCTGTGGATGCGAACAGCGACCCCTCCGCGAGGAACATCCGCGTAGCCGTGGTGGTAGCCGACCAGACCGTGGCGGACGCAGTCCGCGCCGTGGCTGCAGAGTCTCTCCCGGAGGCCGCTTCTGCCATGAAGATATTCTCAGACATCAACGAAGCCGAAGCCTGGCTCGCCCGACCGCTGGATCAAATACCCTAAAAAAAAGACCTGACAGAAGGAAGAACTGTCAGGTCTTTGACTTTATATATGAGATCAACTTCTCTGCAGATCGGAAGTTTCACATTCAACTGGGGAACCCGCACATATGTGATGGGAATTCTGAACGCGACTCCTGACAGTTTTTCGGGTGACGGGATCATTGCCAAAGGAGACGCGGTTGCAGTGGCGCTCGAACAGGCGCGGGATTTTCTAGGTCACGGGGCAGATATTTTGGATGTGGGCGGAGAATCCACCCGACCGGGGTCTGCGCCGGTCAACGCGGACGATGAGATGGAACGCGTGATCCCTGTCATCTGCGCTCTTCACAAGAATTTCCCTGAAGCCGTCATTTCAATTGACACCTATAAAGCACAGGTCGCAGAAGAGGCGATCCGCGCGGGCGCGCACATCATCAATGATGTGTGGGGCCTGCGTGCAGACGATGGGCTGGCGCACATCGCCGCAAGGTACAACGCGCCTGTGATCCTGATGCATAACCGCAGCAACCCATCCAGTGTGGAAGTCCGTGAGAAGTTTGGCAACGCGTATGGCGGCGCGGAATATCAAAACCTGATCGAAGATGTAAAACGTGAATTGATGGACTGCGTGGATATCGCCCACAAGGCCGGGATCGCCGATTCGCATATTATTCTGGATCCAGGCGTCGGCTTTGGAAAGACCCGCGAACATAATCTGGAACTGGTCAATCGATTGGACGAGATCCGCGAGTTGGGATATCCCATCCTGTTGGGGACTTCGCGCAAATCGTTCATCGGATTCACCTTGAACCTGCCGGCAGATCAGCGGGTGGAAGGGACTGCCGCCACAGTAGCGGTGGGCATCGCGCGCGGCGCAGACATCATCCGCGTACATGATATGAAGGAAATGGCGCGTGTGGCAAAGATGACGGATGCGATCGTTAGAAAGCCCGCGGCCTGAGCGGAGCGACGACCGGGAGCACAAATGGAAGATTATTCAAAAGAACTTCTCAAAGCAGGGATCGTTGAGGCGAAGGCGGGCAACAAAGATTCCGCCCGCCGTTATTTCGACCGCGCAATATACATGGCTGGTGCGCACAGTGTGATCGCAGAAGCATGGTTTTGGATGAGCGAGGTGACCGACGAGCTTGCGGAAAAACGCAAAGCGTTGGAGAACTGCATCACGCATGACATGAATCACGCGCGCGCGCGCCGCGCTCTGGCTGTCATTGACGGCAGGATCAAAGCCGACGAGCTGATCAACCCGGATAAACTCCCAGCCGCTGCCGAAGGCTCACGATCGGCGGACGCGCAAAGATTCATGTGCCCCAAATGCGGCGGGAAAATGTCCTTCGCGCCCGACGGGCAGACCCTCGTTTGCGATTACTGCACCCGGAACCAGGTCATTGGCGCGGGGACACAAACCGCGGATGAAAAGGACTTTATCATTGCCATGGCCACCGCCCGCGGACACGGCAAACCACTGCAGGAACAAGTCTTTCACTGTAACGGCTGCGGCGCGGAATTCATCCTGCCGCCGCAAAAGATATCCGCTTCATGCGCCTATTGCGACTCTCCGCATGTGGTGAGCCTCGAAAAGACCAAAGACCTGCTCGCGCCCGATGGGATCATTCCGCATGCCTTCGACCAACGGCGCGCCATCAAACTGCTCATTGACTGGGTGGAAGGCAACGAGATCAAGCCGGAGAAACAGGTTGAACTTCCACGCGGACTTTATCTCCCGTTGTGGACCTTCGATGTGGGCGGCTCGGTTGAATACACCTACGAGGTGGCTGAGTCAGAAGAAGAACTTTTTACCCGGGGACGCAAGCAAAGAGTGATCAAGCGTTACACCGATCAATTCCCGGTCATGGTGAACGATCTGCCGCTTCCCGCCTCCCGAAAACTGTCTGCTGTTTTCCTGAAGCTGATCGACTCTTTCGACACCTCCACCATCAAGCCGTATGACCCGCGCTTCCTCGCGAGCTGGCCGGCGGAAATTTATGATGTACCAATGGCAGACGCATCGCTTGATGCACGCAGCCAGTCGTACAAAAAATATCGAAACGACCTGCCGAACCTGCTCCACGGACGGAACATTGTGCACACCTCGTCTGCGAACCTGCAGATCGAGTCCTTCAAACTTAACCTGCTTCCCGTGTGGATGACTGAACTTCCCTTCGGCGGGCGGACTCACCTTGTGCTGATCAACGGTCAAAGCGGAGTAGTGGCAAGCGACCTGCCCAGCACTGCGATCAAAGAAGATGAAGACGAAGGCGGGCTGTTCGGCTTTCTGGCTGACCTGTTGAATGATTGACCCGTAAAGAACCTGACCATAAAAATTTTCACACAAAGAAACACGAATTTTTACAAAAAAGACTTTTGAAATTCGTGTTTCTTTGGTCTTGTGTACAATAGGGGTATGCAAAAATTTCTCCCCATCCTCCGTTCGCGCCGTGAAAGGCGACTCGCAAAACAACGCATCTCTTCCAGCCGCACACGCACCGCTTTGCTGGGCGTGGGGACAGTCCTCTCTTTGCTGCTTGCCGCGTTCATCATCCTCGGCGCGTTCGCCTACGCCGATGTGACCCGCGACCTGCCCTCGGTGGAAATTTTGCCGCGCCTGCTGAACCCGCCCGATGGGCTTTTGCTTGAACCCACCCGCATCTACGACCGCACGGGCACACAGGTGCTTTTCACTTTCGCGCTCGAAGCCGAGACCTCCCGCCGCTACATTCCCGTCAACGAAAAAAATCCGCAGCACATCCCGAACGAGCTGGTTGAATCAGTAGTGGCAGTCGCCGACCCACAATTCTGGTCGCACTCGGGATATTCCCTGCAAGACATCAACAACCCCAACTCACACCAGACCATCGCGCAAAAACTGGTCGGCGAGTTGATCCTTTTCAATGAGCCGCCGAGTCTGCGGCGCGCCATCCGCGAGCGGATCCTCGCGGCGCAGATCACCGCGCAGTTCGGGCGCACGCAGATCGTCGAGTGGTATCTCAACAGCGCGCACTTCGGCAATTACGCCTTTGGCGTGGAAGCTGCGTCACAGTTGTATTTCGGCAAAGCTGCCGAGCAGCTCACGCTGGCAGAGTCCGCGATCCTTGCGGCGGCGAGCGAATCCCCGGCGCTGAATCCGCTCGATGCTCCGCAGGTGGCGCTTCAACGCGGACGCGAAGTGCTCTACATTTTGAATGGGCTTGGGGTGGCAAGCGACGAAGCCACGGAGCTCGCTCTGGCAGAGACTCCGAAGATTCAATCCGCGCCTCAGACTCCGCCGACGCCTGCTCCTGCTTTCGTAAATTTGGTCCTGTCTCAATTAGATTCGCAACTGCCGCGCGAGCGCATGGAACGAGGCGGGCTCAACATCATCACCACTTTGGATTTCGACCTGCAAACACAGGCGGCTTGCATCACAGAAGTGTATGCGGCGCGCATGGCTGGCTTGACCGAAAGCGAATGCGCCTCGGCGGGATTGATTCCATCCCTGCCGCCCGCCGTCACGCTCGGAGACTCTTCTGCCAGCGCTTTGATCCTCGACCCGAATAACGGACAAGTGTTGGCATTGGTCGGCGAAACTGTTCAAGCGGAGGAAACTCCGCTCGTGACCGCACACCAGCCCGGGTCCAGTCTCGATGCGTTTGTCTATTTGACAGGATTCACCCGGGGCTTGAGTCCAGCCTCGTTGACGTGGGATATTCCCAGTGAGGGAGTCATCCAAAACTTTGACGGAAAATTTCATGGACCTGTGCGTTTAAGAATTGCGCTGGCAAATGATTATCAAGTGCCGGTTGAAACCTTGAAGAATCAAATGGGCATTGAGAACGTGACGAACATTGCTTCGTCTTTTGGGATCGACCTGAACGAGCAGGTGAGCATGCTTAAGCTTGCGGGAGCGTACGGGGTTTTCGGCAAGCAGGGAATTTATTTTGGGCAGAACATCGGTGATGATTTTTCGCCCGCTGTGCTGCTGCGCGTGGAAGGCGCAGATCATTCGGTGCTGCTGGATTGGTCACTGCCCGAAGCCAAGCCCGTGCTCACTCCCGCGCTGGCTTATTTGATGACGCATGTCTTGAGCGATGAGACCGCGCGCTGGCTGTCACTCGGAAGGGCGAATCCGCTGGAGATCGGAAGACCCGCGGGCGTAAAGTTGGGGCAAACCGTGGACGGGCTTGATGCGTGGGTGGTCGGGTACACACCCGCGCATGTGGTGGTCACATGGACCGGCGTGCATGGCGAGAGTCAAACGGTCACGCCGCGCTTTCCCGCCGTGCTATGGAATGCGTTGATGCAGCTGGCATCGGGCAATTCTCCAGCAGATGGCTGGTCTGCGCCGCAGGGAGTCTCGACCATTACGGTCTGCGACCCATCGGGCATGCTGCCCACAAAGGAATGCCCGAGTTTGGTGAGCGAAGTTTTTCTGGATGGCAGTGAACCGATCCAGGCGGATAATCTGTATCGCGAGTTTGGAATCAACCGTGAGACAGGTCTGCTCGCCACGGTGTTCACTCCGCCTGAATTGATCGAGAACCGCGTGTACATGATCGTACCCGAAACAGCGCGTGATTGGGCGTTGAGCGCAGGTTTGGAAATTCCCCCCACTTCATATGATGCGATCCAGTCGCCGCCTGTGAATCCGACCGCGAATATCACCGAGCCGAAGTTGTTCGCTGAGGTCAGCGAAGTGGTGAAGATCGTCGGCACCGCTTCGGGTGACAACTTCAGCTACTATCGTGTACAGGTCGGCAAGGGACTGAATCCCACTGAGTGGATTCAATTGGGCAGCGATGCCATCATCCCTGTTGAAAATGGCGTGCTCGCTGAGTGGGACACAAAAGGATTAAGCGGTCTGTATGCCGTGCAGCTGTTGGTGGTGAAATCTGATCAGGTGGTAGATACGGCAGTGATCCAGGTGACCATCCAATAGGTGCTGAAAGCCTATTTATAGCCAAAAACAAATTATTACACAATAAACCAAAATATTTTGCGCACTATCAAATATATTGACAGAACGCAAAATATTTGCTATTATGTCGTCAGGAGCTCCCCCCAATGCCATTAATTCCCCAATCCTGCCCAAGTTGTTCGTCCCCGCTGGTTGTCACACAACTCAACTGCACTTCGTGCGGCACAGGCGTGGTAGGCAAGTTCGAACTTTCACCCTTCTCCCGCCTCTCTCCAGAAAGCCTGCGCTTTTTGGAGGTCTTTGTGCGAAACCGCGGCAACGTCAAGGAGATGGAACGCGAAACAGGCGAATCCTACTGGGCGATCCGACGCCAGCTCGACGAGGTCATCACTGAAATGGGCTTCGAAGAAGCACCCAAAGAAGACGACCTCTCCACACGGCGGCAGGAGATCCTTGCACGGTTGAGTCGCGGCGAGATCAACGTGCAGGAAGCCACCAAATTGCTCGCTCAAATTAAAGGAGACCCATCATGAATGGAACCAAGGAACGCCTGATGATTTTAGACATGATCTCAGAAGGAAAGATCACCGCCGCAGAAGGGGAGGAACTCTTCCGCGCCCTGGATGTGACGGATGACCCTTCCGCCGAATCAGCCGACCCGATGCCTGCCCCGCCTCAACCGCCATTTCCTCCGCTCGCGCCTCTTCCTCCTCTATCTCCCCGCCGACAGCGTGACTCCGCTGATTTGGTCGCCGCACTCAAATCCGCAGGCATTGACCATGTGACCCTGAGCGATGTGCAGGAAATGCAGGACCACGGGCTGACCTCCGAATACATCAACGAAATGCTCGCGCTCGGCATCGAACCCGATGGACTCGGCGAGTGGATCCACATGCGCAATCACGACATCTCTCCGCGCTATGTCCGCGAACTGCGCGACATGGGCATCGACGATCTCGATATGGACGAACTGATCGAGCTCAGCAATCACGGCGTGTCGGCAAAGTACATTTCCGAGCTGCGTGAGGCTGGACTGAAAGATCTGGATGTGGATGAACTGGTCGAACTCAGCAATCACGATGTCTCCGCCAAATACATCGCTGAGATGCGCGAGCAGGGATTGAAAGACCTGGACGCAGATGAACTCATCGAATTAAGTAATCACGATATTTCCCCAAAGTATGTTGCCGAGCTAAAAAAACTTGGCTTCAAAAAATTTGACGTGGACGAACTGATCGAGTTGGGCAATCACGATGTATCGCCCGAGTTCATCTCAAGTTTGCAGGCGCTCGGCATCAAAGACCTGAATATTGACGATCTTGTGGAGTTAAGCGCGCACGGCGTTTCACCGGAGTTCATTTCGCAGATGCGCGAACTGGGAATAAACGATCTCGACACCGAAGACCTCATCCAATTGAGCGACCACGGCGTGGAACCAGAATTCATCAAATCGCTGCGTGAGTTCGGCATCACAGACTTCGACCTGGACGATATTATCGAATTCAGCATCCACAAGATCACGCCGCGCTATTTGAATGAAATGAAAGAAGCGGGTTTGAAGGGAGCAGACGTTGATGATCTGGTTGAGCTGCGGGTCCACAACGTGACCTCGAAGTTCGTGCGCGAGCTGCACGAACTGGGCTTCAAAGATATCGCTGTGGATGAACTGATCGAATTGAACATCCATCACGTCACCCCGCGTTTCATCCGCGAGATGCGGCTCAAGCATGGAGAGCACCTTACCCTCGAGCAGATGCTCGACATCCGCCTGCATGGCGCGAAAGACGCGCTCGGCGTTCGTTGAGGCACAGCAAAACAAAAGCCGTTGAGAGCTTCTCTCAACGGCTTTTCTATTTAACAGATCGCTCTTCTTAGCGCGCCAGCACCTTCGCCATGTGATAGTACTCCATGTTCACCTTGCGCTTGTTACTGATGACATCCAAAAGCGGAATAAAATCGATACCCTTGCCTTTGAGTCCGGTCATCACGCCGTGATGATCTTCGACCAACGCTTCCACAGCCTTCACACCCATGCGGGATGCGAGCAGGCGGTCGTAAGCGGTTGGTGACCCGCCGCGCTGAATGTGACCGAGGATCGTCATGCGGGTCTTGAAGCCCACATCCAGATCGTCGATGCGTGCTGCCAGGTCGGTGGTACGGATACCCGATCCTTCGGCATTGATGATAATGGCGTGAGTCTTGCCGCGCTTGTAGGCTTCCTCCACCGACATCGCCACTTCATCAGCTGTGATCGGCACCTCAGGGATCAACGCCACTTCCGCGCCACAGACGATGGCCGCCATCACCGCAAGGTAACCGCTGTTGCGTCCCATTGTTTCGATCAGAAAAGCGCGCTGATGCGATGAAGCCGTATCGCGCAATTTATCCACAGCTTCCATGATGGTGTTCATGGCGGTGTCGGTGCCAATGGCAATGTTCGTGCCCCAGATGTCGTTGTCGATGCTGCCAGGGATGCCGATGACCTTCACGCCTTTTTGCGACAACGCATACGCGCCGTTCATTGACCCCTCGCCACCGATGACGATCAAAGCGTCAATGCCGGCTTCGTTCATCTTGCGGATCGCGTCACGCTGACCCGAAGGCTCCACGAAGCGCTTGCTGCGGCTGGTGAGCAGGATGGTTCCACCGCGCTGCAGGATTCCTCCCACATCACGCGGTCCCATGGATTTGAATTCGCCGTTGATCAAGCCTTCATATCCATGCTGGATCCCGATCACATTCATATTGTTCGTGAGTGCGGTCCGCACAACGGCGCGGATCGCCGCATTCATGCCGGGCGCGTCTCCGCCCGAAGTTAAAACCCCGATCGTAAATTTATCTGCCATCTTGTACTTCTCTCTTGAATTGGTATGTGTCAAAATCGCGGGCCACCACCGTGTTGGAGAAAATGGATTGCGCTTCGGCGATCACATCTCTCTCGCGGTAACGGCGCGAAATATGGGTAAGGATTAATTTTTTAACTCCTGCTTTAATGGCAAGTTCCGCGCCCATACGGGCGGTGAGATGTGAGAACTGCTTCGCCATCTCAGCCTCTTCATCGAGGTATGTGGATTCGATGACAAGTCCGTCCGCATCTTTACAAACCTCTAGCAGGTTATCTGTTCTACCGGCATCTCCCACCACCACAAGCTTGCTGCCTTTTTCCCAGTCACCAAGCACATCATCCGGGGTGATCCGCCGGCCGTCAGCCAGAGTGATCTCTTTTCCAGCCACCAGCTGTCCGCGTTCAGGACCGAACGGCACGCCAAGTTCATCCGCCTTCTGCGAAAGGAAAGGTCGGCGGGGTTTCTCCTCGAAAACATAACCGAGACAATCCGGTCCGCGATGGGTGACAGGAAACGCAGTGACCGTAAAATCATCCGCCTCAAAGACAATGCCGGGCTTGATCTCGATCAGCCTCAGCGGCATGGGAGGCTGGTTGCCGCGCAAGACAACATCATACAAGAGAGTCCGCACCCGTTCAAGGGTGCTGCGCCCGCCGAAGATCTCGAGTTCTTCGATCGCTTCCCAACGCAGGAAGGTGGACATCAACCCGCCCAACCCAAGGATGTGGTCGAGGTGCCCGTGCGTTAATAGAATGCGCGTCAGCCGTTTGAAGCCGATGCCCGATTGAAGGATCTGCCGCTGTGTACCTTCACCACAATCAATGAGGAAGCGATATTCGTTATGGGAAACGACCTGCCCCGAAAGCCCGCGCTTTACAGAAGGCGCGGAAGCGGATGTGCCAAGAAAAAGGATTTCGAACAAAGTTTGGTTCCTTACATGATCCAGCACAGAGAATTACTCTCTGAAACGGTTTACCGGAAAGTCATTAAACTGTGCAATTGTACCTTATCGCCCGCATAAAAAGTCATCTTTTTTTGCCGGAGACATAGGTTAAAAAGAATGCGATATCGCGCAGGGATAACAGACCATCAGTGCTATAATCTTTTTTGAACGCGGTCATCATTCAGACTTTCACTTATTGATATTTATGCCAATCTTCAAATCATCCCCACCCGCAAAAAAACCAGCGTCGGCCGGAAAAACCCTGTCTCCAAAAAAAGCAGGCACCAAGCCCGCGCAAAAGAACAAACCGTCGCACAACCCAACTCCGCCCCCGCCTACAGCGCGGGCACTTTCGCTATGGGACCAACTCACCGCTGAGCGGAAATTGGATGTGATCGGCATTGTAATGGCGTTTATCGGCATCATCATGATCCTCGGGCTGATCTCTGCCAACCGCTCGGAATTCATCGGCAAACCCATCTTTTTCATTTCACAGATCTTCGGCTGGGGAGTTTACATCCTGCCGCTTGGGCTGCTGGTCTTTGGCTTATGGCTTGTGTTCCGCAAGATCGAGCGCATCCCGCCGCTTGCTCCCGAGCGAGTCATCGGCAGTGTCATTCTATTCTTTTGGCTGCTCACCGTTCTGCATGCAACCGTTGCCACCGCCGAAACCGCAGAGATGGTCGCCCTCACAGGCACAGGCGGCGGCGCCCTTGGCGGACTCTTCATGCGCATGCTTTGGTTCGGGCTGGGCGGGGTCGGCTCGGGCGTAGCCCTGATCGCGTGGTTGATCATTGGCATCGCCGTCATGCTCGACAAGCCCGTGAAGGATCTATTCTTCTGGGTCGCGCCTTTAATGCAATGGATCAAAGCCTGGATGAATAAACCCATCGGGTCAAAGGCGAACGTTCAGCCTGATCCCGTTTCGACAGAAGATTTCACCCCGATCGACCCGGCCGCTGTGCCCGCCATTCCCCCGGTTGGCGACAGCCTTCAACCTGTCCGCACCACAAGCGGACCATCGGTCATCGAATGGAAACTACCGCAGATCAGCGACATCCTCGACTCCGGCAGCGCGCCCACTATCAATGAAGAGTTCATTCAACAGCGCGCACGCTTGATCGAAGAAACACTTGCCTCCTTTGGCGCACCGGCGCAAGTCGTTGCGATCAGCCGCGGACCATCGATCACGCAGTTCGGTGTGGAGCCGCTCTTTCTTGAGTCACGTGGCGGGGTAAAGACCAAGGTGCGTGTCAGCAAGATCGCGTCCCTTTCAGACGACCTGGCCCTCGCGTTGGCCGCGCCTCGCATCCGCATTCAAGCCCCGGTACCGGGACACAGCTACGTAGGCATTGAAGTGCCGAACGATGAAATGGCAATGGTTGCTTTGCGCGATATTTTGGAAAGCGATGTTTACAAACGATACACCAAACCATTAAGCTTCGGTCTGGGACGTGATGTAGCAGGGCTCCCTGTCATTGCCAGCGTGGAAAGCATGCCGCACATGCTGATCGCAGGCACAACAGGCTCCGGTAAATCGGTATGTGTGAATTCGATCCTCACCTGTCTGCTTCTTTACAACACACCAGATGACCTGCGTCTTGTGCTCGTTGACCCCAAGCGCGTGGAATTGACCGGCTATAACGGCGTGCCTCACTTGCTCGGCCCGGTGGTCGTGGAAATGGACCGTGTGATCGGCGCGCTGCAATGGATGACGCGCGAAATGGACAAGCGGTATCACATGTTCGCGCAAATCGGCTCACGCAACATCGTCGACTACAACGCCAAGATGAAATTGCAGGGACAAAAGAAACTGCCTTACCTGGTGGTCATCATTGACGAGTTGGCCGACTTGATGATGATCGCTCCGGATGAAACCGAAAAGACCATCACCCGCCTTGCGCAGTTGGCCCGCGCAACCGGCATCCACTTGATCCTCGCCACCCAGCGCCCGTCAGTGGATGTGGTGACGGGGCTCATCAAGGCCAACTTCCCGGCCCGCATTGCCTTCGCCGTTGCGTCCAATACCGACAGCCGCGTCATCCTCGACCAGCCTGGCGCTGAAAGATTACTCGGGCGCGGCGATATGCTCTACCAAGCCCCCGACGCTCCCGCCGCGGCGCGTCTGCAAGGGGTGTTCGTCTCGGATCAGGAGATCCACAATCTGGTGGAATACTGGCGCAACCAGGCCGGAACTGCGAGCCCATACGCAGTGGCCGGCACACCCGCCGACGCCATCCCATCCAACATTCCGCTCAAGCAAACCGAGCTATGGGATGAAGGCAAAAAGGATGGTGACCCGCTCTTCGATGAAGCCGTGGAGATCGTCCGCAAGGAAGGCCGCGCATCCGTATCCATGCTTCAAAGAAGACTCCGCATTGGCTACACCCGCGCCTCCCGCATCGTGGACACCATGGAAGATAAAAAGATCGTCGGTCCGCCTGAAGGCGCCACCCAAATGCGACCAATATTGGATTACGGTCAGACCGCGCCGCCGAAAGATGATGGAGCATGACCGGTCAGCAGCCTGCATAGGTTAAGAAAAAATCCGAGGTGACCGCCTCGGATTTTTTCTTAAGTACACTTGTGATACATAGTATAATTTTCTTATCACTTCCCTGGAGGAACTATGACCGAGAAAAAGATAAGGGTGTTGGTTGCCAAACCCGGTTTGGACGGACATGATCGCGGCGCGAAAGTTGTGGCGCGCGCTTTGCGCGATGCCGGCATGGAAGTGATCTACACGGGGCTGCGCCAGACCCCGGAGATGATCGCCGAAGCCGCGCTTCAGGAAGATGTGGATGTGGTCGGGCTTTCCATTCTCTCCGGCGCCCACATGGCCCTCACTCCGCGCCTGTTGGAACTGCTGAAGATCAACGGGCAATCGCACGTGAAAGTGTTCATTGGGGGCATCATACCTGACGAAGACCTTCACCGCTTGAAGGAAATGGGAGTCGCTGGAGTGTACGGTCCCGGCGCATCCACCGAAGACATCATTCGCGATGTCAAACAGTCAGTCGAAGGATAATGATCGACAGAACACAGAGTTCAATATACTCTGTGTTTTGTTGTTAAGATATTGATGACCCATTCACACGCAGTTCTCAACGGTGACCGACTCGCATTGACCCGCCTGCTAACCCAGGTGGAAAATGACACGCCCGAAGGACGTGCCGCGCTCATCGAGTTATTCCCGCACACGGGGCGCGCGCACCTGATCGGGGTCACCGGCTCACCCGGCACAGGCAAATCATCGCTGGTGAATCAACTGGCTTTGTACTATCGCAAAACAGAAAACAAACGCGTGGCGGTCATCGCCGTCGATCCGTCCAGCCCGTTCACGGGCGGAGCCGTGCTCGGCGACCGCGTGCGCATGCGCGACCTGGCCGGCGACACAGGCGTGTTCATCCGCTCGATGGCAACACGCGGATCGCTCGGCGGGCTGGCGCAATCCACTGCCAACATGGCGCAGGTTTTCGACGCAGCAGGTTTCGAGGTCATCATCATCGAAACCGTGGGCGCAGGTCAAAGCGAAGTGGATGTGGCACGACTCGCTCACACCACGCTGGTCGTGGAAGCGCCCGGGCTTGGCGATGATATTCAAGCCATCAAAGCCGGCATCCTTGAGATCGCGGATATTCTCGTCATCAACAAGGCAGACCGCCCCGGCGTGGAAAACACCGAGAAGGCATTGAAGAATATGCTGGACCTGGCACACCCCACCGAGCGGATCTTTCAACATCACGGATCAGCCATGCGGGTGACTGCTCCCGTCCGAGAGGCATCGTCAGCGCCGATGTGGATTCCCACCATTCAGCGCACGGTTGCCACCGAGGGCAAAGGCATTCCGGAGTTGGGTCAAGCCATTGCAAGGCATGTGGAGCACTTAACTCAAAGCGGAGTGTGGGATGATCGTGAGCGTGCCCGGCTCGAGGTCGAGTTGGACGCGCTGATCCGCGAAGAGCTGGTGATCCGCTTTCGCCAGAATGTTTCCGAAGAAGAATACACTTCCATGCTTGGGAAAATTCTCCACAGAGAGTTATCACCGGGCGAGGCGGTTAAATTATTATTGAACGGCAGGATGAAATAAAATGATATACGGCGAGCGGATTCGATTGCGCGCAGTGGAGCGCGAGGACGTAAAAAAATTCTACGAATGGGTGAATGACCCCGAAGTGACCCGCCATCTTTCGTTGTACCTGCCCATGTCCACCGTGGACGAGGAAAACTGGTTCGACGGACTCGCCAAGCGCAGCCAGGCCGAAAAGCCGCTCGCGATCGAGATCAAAGATGGCAACGGCTGGAGAATGATCGGCAACTGCGGCGTGTTCGATATTGACCCCGTGGGACGCATGGCTGAACTGGGGATCATGCTCGGCGAAAAACAGGAATGGGGGAAGGGGTACGGCACAGAGGTCATGAGCCTGCTTGTCCGTCATTGCTTTGAGACCTTAAATCTCAACCGCGTTTTTCTGCGGGTGTACGGTGAGAACTCGCGCGCAAGACGAGCCTATCAAAAGGCGGGCTTTGTGGAAGAAGGGCGCATGCGCGAAGCAGTTTACAAACACGGAAAATACGACGATGTGATCCTGATGAGCGTGCTGCGCTCGGAGTGGGGCACTCGCTTGAAGGAGAATTAAATGCATCATATTCATCGCGACTTGAAAGTGTATGGGGGCATCAAATTATTTGCCGGCTCCGGTTCGCCCGAGCTGGGGCAGAAGATCGCCGACTACCTTAACCAACCCGTCAGCGAACGGGAAGTGATCGAGTTCCCGAACGAGAATCTTTTTGTGAAGCTCGGCGGCAGCGTGCGCGGGCAGGATGTGTACGTCATCCAGACCACCTCCTCGCCGGTTCATCGCAACTTGATGGAACTGCTGATCATGATCCAGACACTGCGGCTGGACTCGGCGGCGCGCATCACAGCGGTCGTGCCATACCTGTGCTATGGTCGCTCCGACAAAAAGGATCAGCCCCGTGTGCCGATCACTGCCCGCCTGATCGCCGACATGCTCGAAGTTGCCGGCGCAGACCGCTACATGACCCTCGACCCGCACGCCGGGCAGGTGCAGGGATTCTTCTCGATCCCCGGCGATGTGTTGACCGCATCTCACCTGTTGGTGGATCACATCAACCAGAACATCCGCCCCGGGTTGAAAGACCCGGTTGTGGTCTCGGTTGATCTTGGCTTTGCCAAGAAGGGACGCAATTACGCAGCCGATATGGATATGCCCATCGCGTTCATTGAAAAACGCCGTCAGGGAAATGACGCCAACGCCGAAGCATTAACCTTGATCGGCGATGTGAAAGACCGCGATGTCATCATCGTGGATGATGAAGTGGATACCGGCGGCTCCATTGCGCAGGCGGTAACTGTGGCAAAACAGAACGGCGCACGCGATGTGTACCTCGCGTTCGTCCACGCCATTCTTTCGCGCAACGGCGCCGAGCGGCTGGCATCCCTGCCTATCAAACAGATCATCACCACCGACACTGTCCCGCTCTCACCGGAGAAGAAGAAAGCGCTCGAAGGCCGCATCACCGTCCTTTCGGTCGCTTCGTTGCTGGGAGAAGTGATCCGCCGCGCGCACGAAGGCCGCTCGGTCGGTGAAATGTTCAACGAATAAAAGCGCATGCCTGAACTTCCCGAGGTAGAGACCATCGCCCGCTCGATCAAACCGGAACTGGTCGGCAAGACCATCCTCTCCGCCGACTTGCGATGGTCTCGCACGCTTGCCACCCCAACCCCAACCCAGTTCAAAAAACAGATCGCCGGGCAAAAAGTTCTGGATGTCGCCCGCCGCGCAAAGTATTTGATCATCCGACTCAAGGATTACAGCTTCCTTGTGCATTTGCGCATGAGCGGCGATCTGCTGATACGGGAAGGTAAAATCAAGCCGGAAAAGCATGACCGAGTCATCCTGCACCTTTCAAACCATACCCAGCTTGCCTTCAACGACACCCGCAAGTTTGGGCGTGTGTGGCTGACAGACCAGCCTGAAACAATTCTTGGTAAACTTGGTCCTGAGCCGCTTGAAAAAGACTTCACCGCGAAATGGCTCTTTGAGAATTTACAAACGCGCAGACGTTATCTGAAGCCCCTGCTGCTTGACCAGACCTTCATCGCCGGGCTCGGTAACATCTACACCGATGAATGCCTGCATATCGCGCAACTGCACCCGATGTCTGCATCCAACAATGTTTCGCTGGAGCAAGCCTCGGTCTTGCGCGAAGCGATCCGCGCGGTTCTCAAGGAAGGCATCCGCCGCAACGGCGCCAGCATCGACTGGGTCTATCGCGGCGGTGACTATCAAAATCATTTTCGGGTCTATGACCGCGACGGGCATCCATGCCCGAGATGCGGCACGACCATTCAAAAGCTCACAGTCGGACAACGCGGCACACACATCTGCCCCAGTTGTCAGCGCTTGAGGTAAATATGACCCTCACATACATCATCGTGGCAGTGATCGCGGTACTCGTGGGTTGGGTTATCGGATTCTTCGATTCGAACATCCGCACCGCGAGCAAGATCAAAGAAGCCGAGCTGAAAGCCGAAAACGTCATCCGTGATTTTGAGATCAAGGCTGCGCAGGCCAAACAAACACCGCACGGCCAAAAAGATGACCCTGGTCTTCTGCGAATGAAAAAAGAAAACGATCAACTGAAGATCGAGATGGACGGCGCTTCGATCACCGACTCAATATCTTCAGACCAAAGGAAGCGGCTGATCGAACTGGTTTCACTGCTTCGCCCCTGGCTGGAAGGCAAGCCCGCTCAACAGGCTGCGCCCGCGCCCGCCACTCCGGTCCAGGTTTCGCGTCCGCCTGCTCCTGCGCAACAAGCAGTTGCCCGCTCTGAGTCAAAGACCGCTCCGCTTGGCGAAGCGGTCAGCAAGAACCCTGCCGAAGCAAAAAAGAATCTGGCAACCCTGAGCATCGTCCAACAGATCGATAGCGTGCTTCAGGAACAGCTGATGTCCACACACCTTTCCAAAAAAGGGATCCGGCTGCAAGAGTCGCCTGAAGGCGGCGTGGAAGTGTACGTGGGTCTGAATAAGTTCGCGACCATCGATGATGTGCCCGACGCCGAGATCAAAACCGCCATTCGCACAGCCATTGCCGTGTGGGAAAATAAATATACGTTTGGAAAATAACAAAGAATACACCCAATCAAAAAGGCATCCAATTGGATGCCTTTTTGATTTAATCTCTTTTGTATCTTGCAGAAAGGATCGGGCAGGGACCGTCCTCTGCGATCTCGGCAGTGACATTGGGTGCATACAACTGCCGCAAAGCGTTGGTGCTGTAAATTGATCCCATGCATAGCAGGTCGTATTTTCCTTCCCGGGTTTCCGCCAGGATCTCTTCCACCACATTCCCCTGACGCGCTTTCACGTTGGCTGTCAGCCCGTCTGCTTTGGCAACTTCCAAGGCTTGCCGCAGGCTCTGCCCGATGGGCGTATTGGTCTCGACCAGGTTCTGCCAATGTTCGCTCACTGTCTTCGAAGTGGGATAGTTCATATCAATGGGGGGGATGATGTGCAGCAGGGTGACTTCGGCCCGGTTCTTCATCGCCATTTGCATCGCGATGTGTTCCGCCGTCACCTCATAGCCCAGCCCGCCCATGCAGATCAATATCTTCGTCAAGGGCAGTCTCAACTCTGGCACATAGACAATGGGCTGTTCGATCTCCTCCAACAAATGACGGATGGAACGCCCCGTGAGGATGCGGCGAAACTGCGGTCGGCCCAGGGGTCCAAGCACAACAATGTGCTCGCCTTGATTTGCCGTGCGCGGAATGATTTCCTCCGCGTTACCATTCTGCACCTCCAGTGTGTAATCCACCCCGTTCTGCTGGAACAACTCAACCGCCCGCGCGAACACATCCTCCAACGGGTGATGGTCGTCTATCGCTGCAGGATTCAGACTCTCAGTCACACCGAGAAGCGTGACCGGTTTCTCGAGCACGGCTGCGAGCCACGCGCCATATTCGATCGAGGGCAGCGTGCCCTTGAATCCATTGGTTGCAATCAATATGTCAGATTTCATGGTTACCTACCGAAAGAGGAATAATCCAATAATGCCTGCGCCGATCAATACATACTGCGGCGAAATCTTAAAGATGGCGAGGGCAGCAAAGCTGACCGCTGCGATCAGGACCGTCCTCCACTTGATGGATTTTTGGCTGCCCGACCTTATCAACTGCCACGAAACCAGTGCCAACAATACACCCACCGCGGGACTCATCCCCTTGATGAAGTGCGTCATCCATTCCTGTCCTTGAAAGCGGACAAGGATCGATGCCACGGTCAGCATGATGACCGTGGGCGGGATGATCGCGCCAAGTAATGCGGCAAGCAAACCCGGCACTCCGCCAGAGGCGTACCCAATGAACATCGCCAGTTTCAACGCTTCGCTGCCTGGCACAAGGTTTGAAAAACCGACCGCTTCCACAAATTGTGCTTCGGTCAGGATCTTTCCAACCGTTTCCTTATAAAGCAAACCCACCGAGGTGGGACCGGCAGTGGTTAAGAGATTGACCTTGAGAAAGATCCAGAACAAACGCATGTCCACTTTGATCTTGGACTGCTTTTTTATTTCATCTTTCTTTTCAATGGGGGGTTCGGTATTTTTCATTTGAATAAAAATGTTCCCACAATACCGCAGGCCAAAAGCACGAACGGGGCGGGCACTTCAAGCAACAACGCGACCAAACCCGCGCCGGCGAGAGCAAGTATCTCCCACGTGATGCCCGCGTCTCCGCCGCTGCCTTTGAATATTTTCCAAGCCACGGTCAGGATCAGAACGGCCACCGCAGGGGTGAGTCCCTCCACAAAGCGGCTGACCCATGCCTCGCGGTTGATCCTGTGCAGAAGCATCACCACCCCAAGCATGATCACCGTGGGCGGAAGAATAGCCGCGAATAATGAAACAAATCCGCCGGGAATTCCACCCACCGTGTAGCCGACAAACATCGCAAGCTGAAGCGCATCACTGCCGGGGAGCAGAGTCGCCAAGCCGACGGCTTGCACGAACTGATCCTCGGTGAGGAAATGTCCCACAGCTTCGTTATATAACAGTCCGGTGGAGGCTGAACCCGAGGTGCTGAGCAGGTTGATCTTCAGGAAGGTCCAAAAGAGGGTAAGTAACATGTCCACGTGCCCAAGTCTATCATGTTAAGCTTTTGCACGTTCCATTTTTAATAGCCATTCTTTGGTGGGCAGACCGTCTCCGCCGCCATAACCGTGAAGTTTTCCATCCGTGCCGATCACCCGATGGCAGGGAATGACCAGCGGCAT
The DNA here is from genome assembly GCA_017985935.1 of Anaerolineales bacterium. GTDB lineage: Bacteria > Chloroflexota > Anaerolineae > Anaerolineales > Villigracilaceae > Villigracilis. The sequence continues at coordinate 18,573 of JAGNWT010000055.1, forward strand.
TGGGTTGGTTGCATTCGCACGTCCCACTGCGCGAAAAGCTCTGGGGTGCCCGATCTGTGCTGCAATATCTGCGTAGGTTCGTATCTCGCCGTAGGGGATGGCATAGACCGCCTTCAAGGATCTCAATTGGAATGGCTTCAAAGTTTTCCAGTCAATGTCAAAGGTGAACTCCCTCCGCCTGCCTTTGATGTACTCGCTCAGTTCCCTGACATAGGGTTGAACCCTCTTTTGATTGGCTTCCACCATGCCGCTCAAGCGGAGTAGATAGGCATCCAACTCAAGGTGAGCATCTGCCCATTCAACAGCGACCAACCCTGCGTCTGAAGCGGCGACCCGTAAGTCTCCCAGCGGCGTATGATTCAATTCACCAAGGTATATCTTGAGTGGAGAAGATCGCATTTTGTCATCCTTTTTAGCCATAAAAGTGTTTACATTCCTGCAAAGTGTCGCACAATCGTAGGGCAAGCGTAGGGTAAGCGTCAAGTAGTATTTAGACAGTCATGATAAATTTGGTGCTGTAAGGTGATTTCTCTTCTCCTCCTTTACTAAGAGAACCGCGGTCGGCGTCCGCGGTTCTCGCGGTTTTAAGGGGGTAGTGGCAGTATAATCTTGGCATCAAATTATTGCGAGGAAATCATGGCGATAAAAATTACCATCCTTGGTCTCGGGCAGGTGGGCGGTTCGATCGGGCTTGCACTGGCACAATACAAGAACAAGCTAACCGTTGTCGGTCACGACAAGGATTCATCAAAAGAGCGCGCCGCGCTGAAAAAAGGCGCCGTTGAAAACACCGAACACAATCTTCCCAGAGCAGTAACCGGCGCGCAAATCGTCATTCTTGCCATGCCCGTGCATCAAGTCCGCGAGACCCTGGAATTCATCGCGCAAGACCTGATGGACGGCGCGATCGTAGTGGATACATCTCCGGTAAAAGCCGGGGTGAAAAAATGGGTGAAGGAACACCTGCCAGCCAGATGTAATTTTGTTGGGCTCGTACCGACCCTTGGCGCAGATGCCTTGCAGGAAACAAAAGCCGGTCTGGACTCAGCCCGTGCTGACCTGTTCTCGAAAAGCATCTTCATGCTCGATGCACCCACCGGCACCAGCGGAGAAGCCATCGACCTGACCATGGACCTTGTCCGGCTGCTCGGTGCCACCTGCATGTTGACAGACACTACAGAATCAGATGGTTTGATTTCTTCGGTATATCTTCTGCCGCAATTGGTTTCCGCGGCGCTGGTAAACGCCACAGTGGACCTGCCCGGCTGGCAGGAAGGACGCAAACTCGCCGAGCGAGCTTTCGTAGCCACCACATCTGGTTTGACCGCACAGGAAGATACCGAAGCACTGCAAATGCTCTCTCTGCACAACAAGGAAAATGTAGTGCGCTCCATCAACACCATGATCTTGTCACTACAAGCCCTGCGCAATGATATTGAAAAAGGGGATGAAGAAGCGCTTAAGGTGCGCCTTGAAGCCGCAAAAATAAACCGCGAAATCTGGATGAACGAACGCATCGCCGCGAAATGGGAGAACATGGAAGTGCAAATGGAAGCGCCTCCATCTCTGGGTGAAAGATTGTTCGGCGGGTTGTTTACCGGCCGCCCTAAAAAATAATGGGTTGTTATTGTTACATCCTTGAATGCGCTGATGGAACATTTTACACAGGCTGGACCACAGATCCGCAGCGGCGAGTCAAGCAGCACAACAAAGGTATTGGAGCAAAATACACCAGCACACGCCGCCCGGTAAAATTGGTTTATCTCGAATCACAACCATCCCGCACAGATGCCATGAAGCGTGAACTCGCCATCAAACGCATGAAGCGGGTGCAAAAAGAAAAATTGGTGAATGGATATACAAGCGAATAAAACAGACCCCGAGAAATTCTCGGGGTCTGTTTTTGTAAAAGGGGAAATATCTGTTAGTCGGTAAAAAGCGGTAAATGCCCAAGCGAGATAATATGCATCCACTGGGCGCGGTCACCTTCGGTAAGAATGGCCGCCTCCGCCGCCACGCTGGCGTTGGCTTTCCCAAGGATCATCCGCATGCCCTGCAAAGTGGAGCCTGTGCTGATCACGTCATCCAGGATCACAACCTTCTTATCCTGAATATGCTCCCTGTCCTTTTCATCCAAGATCAACAACTGAGGCTGACCGGTGGTAATGGAAAGGGTCTCTGCTTTGAGGGCATCTCCCATGTAAGGCTTGTAGGTCTTGCGCAGGATCACATACGGTTTCCCTGTTTCCACAGAAAGGGCATGCGCGATCGGGATCGACTTGGCCTCTGCGGTGACGAGAATGTCATAATCGACCGCCTGCAATTTTTGACCGAGCTCACGAGCGCAAGCCTGCACCAGTTCGGTGTCACCCAAAATATTCAGGATCGCGATCCGCAAACCGGGCTTGATCTCAAACAAACGCAGATCGCGCTTCACACCTGCGATCTCAATGGAATATACCTGACGATTGGACATGACTTCCTCCAACAGGAAAAATTTTTGCGCGTGAAGTTTATCATAACTTGATTAGAAAATTTGTGCTATACTTTACTCATGCCTGTCATTCGCGCTTCAGAAATTGGAAGCTATCTCTACTGCCGCCGCGCCTGGCGCTACCGCAAGGACGGGGTTGAATCAGAGAACAAAGCCGAACTTGCCGCGGGGACCGAACTACACCGCAAGCACGGACGCAAGGTTCTTTCCGCGCTTCTTTTGCGGACCATTGGCATGATCCTGCTTCTGGCGGCGATACTCACCCTGGTTGCTTATTGCACCGCCCAGTTATGACCCCAGAATCGATTTTCAAGAAAAGGCTTCCCATGTCTGAACTCCTCAAGCGCCTTGGTCATTTACAAACCCGCCGCGACAGAACTCCCAACCTCGACCTGGCGCGTGATCTGGCCGCACGCGAAGATATCAGCGGCATCCGCGAGATCGCCGAAAACATGTGGAACGAGAATAAGAACATCCACGGAGACTGCATCCACGTCATGTACGAGATCGGCGCGATCGACCCAAACTTGATCAACCCTTACGCCGGTGATTTTGTAAAGCTGCTAAAAAGCAGGCATAACAACATGGCCTCGGGTGCAATGACCGCGCTGGTGGAAATTGCAAAGGTCAACCCCGACTTCATATTTATACATTTGGCTGAGATCAAGAAAGCCAGAGAAGCAGGCTCGGATATCACCATTGATAATTCCATTTCCGTGCTGGCACACACAGCCGCCGCAAGCGAAGAATATGGCAAGGTCATCTTTCCCTACCTGCTTCAGCATTTATCAACCTGCCGCCCGGGGGATGTTCCCCAGCATGCTGAGCGGACTCTGCCCGCGGTGAACGAGTCCAATGCGAACGAATTTATCAAGGTGCTCAAAAAAAGAAACAACGATCTCTCCGGCGCGGCCTTTACCCGCCTTGGAAGGATCATCAGACTAGCGGAAAAGATCTGACCAACCTTTCACGAACATGCTCTACCTAGCCCTCGCACTCATTATCTTTGCAATCATCTTTTTCCGCCGCGCATCCACCCAGCGGCAGGAAGCCGGTCTACCCGGCGGTCGGGTCATTTACACCGACACACGCGGATGGGGCGAGGTCGAAAAGCCGTTGTTCCACGCCGCATTGGAGTTGACAGGGAAACCAGATTATCTCGTCGAGCAAAATGGGAAGATCATCCCAGTGGAAGTGAAATCCGGCCGCGCACCCGAGACACCCTACGATTCGCACATTTATCAACTCGCATCGTACTGCCTGTTGGTGGAAAAAACCTACGGGACACGCCCGCCATACGGGATCATCCATTACGAAGACCGGGATTTTGCCATTGATTACACCCGGGAATTGGAGAAGGCGTTAATAGACCTGCTGGTGGAAATGAAGCAGGATGAGCATAGGCGGAATGTTCCGCGTTCGCATGAACAAGCAGGTCGCTGCGCAAAATGCGGCTTTAAAAATATTTGCGATCAAAGCCTGGCATAACCATACTTAATTACGATCATAAAAAAAGACTATCCACCCTAAACCCTCGACTTTCAACTTGTAACATATATAATAGTCTTACTATGCCTGAACCATTCATTCCCAAACATCCCGTTGTTACGGCATATCCCAAAATGCCGGAAGCCTTCGCCGAAGCCGAAGCCATGACCGCCTTCCTTCAGGAAAGAGGCGTGGAAACGGCCTGCGGATCTTTATATGATGAAGAACTTCGCAAGCGCGTAAAAAAAGGCGAGTTCGATATGCTCATCGCCGTCGGCGGGGATGGGAGCGTTTTGCGGGCCGGGCATTTATGCGCCCCAAGCCGTGTGCCGATCCTGGGTGTGAATCTTGGCAGGCTGGGATTCCTGATCCAGATCGATCGCAAGGAATGGCGCGAATACTTTGCAAAATTATTCAACGGTGAGGCGTGGATCGAGAACCGCATGATGTTGAGAGCCGAACACATCCGCGCCGGGGAGCCGCTAGGCAGTTCGATCGCCCTGAACGAAGTAGTGGTCGCTCGTGGGCAGAATCTGCGTCCGGTCCGGTTGACCGCCACTGTGGATGGGCGAAGACTCACCAGTTATGTCGCAGATGGGTTGATCGCATCCACTGCCACGGGATCCACTGCGTACGCGTTGGCCGCCGGCGGGCCGATCCTGCCGCCCGAGCTGAGAAATATCCTGCTTGTCCCCATTGCCCCGCACCTTTCTGTAGACCGCGCAGTGGTTTTATCGGAGGGTTCGTCCGTCAGCATTGTTGTGAAGAGTGAAAACTCTGTCTTGAGCGTGGACGGGCAACTACCCATGCAGTTGATGGAAGATGATCAGGTAAAGATCACCGTTGCAGATGTCACTGCCCAATTTGTACGCTTTGAAGACCCGGGTTATTTTTATCGCAATCTCACCGCTCACATGAACGAAAATTCTTTAGGATTTCCAAGATGACCGAAACGCCATCCAACCCGACAGCAATCTATTGTTACGCACATCCCGGGCGGGAAACCGGGCTGCGCTGCAAGCGCTGCGAGAAACCGATCTGCGCCAGCTGCGCTCAGCGCACACCCACAGGGTACATGTGCAAAGATTGCGTCAGTCAGCATCAGAAAATTTTCGATACCGCCGTGTGGACCGATTATCTGAAGGTGTTCCTGATATCCGCCACCCTTTCAGGGCTCGCAGCGGTCGCCACGATCATCATCACATCCATCATTTGGGGCATCTTCATTATTGGTCTCGCGCCGCTTGCCGGAACCATGATCGCAAATGCCACCCGCCGCGCGGTCAAGAATCACCGCTCACGCGCGCTGAATTACACGCTGGTCGCGGGCATTGTCATTGGCGCGCTGCCCGTACTATTAATGAGCGGACTTCCCGCTCTGTTCCTGCTTTTCACCGGCGGCGAAGGGGACGTTATGGGTTCCCTGTCTTTCTTCTCGCCTGTCCTCTGGCAGATCGTTTACCTTGTCCTTGCCACGCCCATGGCGTATTCACAATTTTCAGGATTGGTCTTTAGAAAATAACCTATGCTCACCGAACTTCACATCCAAAACTTTGCGATCATAGACAAACTCGACCTGCGCTTTGACTCCGGGCTCATCATCCTCACGGGTGAAACGGGCGCGGGAAAATCCATCATCCTTGATGCGGTGGTCATGCTGATCGGGGGCAAGGCGGATACGACCTTCGTGCGCACTGATTCAGATGCCGCGTTTGTTGAAGGGGTGTTCCATCTCAAAGGTCCGGAAAAGGAAGCGGTCCACTTTATTCTAAATCGTGAAGAGTTGATGGATGACCCGAACTACGTTGTGCTCATGCGCGAAGTCCGCAAAGAGGGGCGCAGCGTGGCTCGCATCAACGGGCGCACAGTGAATGTGGGTTTGTTGAAGGAATTGGGAGCTTTACTGATCGACATTCACGGGCAGGCAGAACACCTTTCTCTGCTCGATCCACGCGCACACCTTGGCCTGCTCGATCGCTTCGCCGAAGTAAGCCGCCCCCTGGGCGACTACCGCCAGACTTATCATTCTTTGTTGAATCTGCGTCGTGAACTGACTGACCTGCGCAAAGCGCAATCGGATTCAGAACGCCGCATCGAAATGCTGACCTATCAAGCGGAGGAGATCGAATCTGCACGGCTGAAGATCGGCGAAGATGAAGAACTCCGCAAGGAGCGCGACCGTCTGGCAAATGCCGAGTCGCTTGCCGAGAATGCGCAGGAGGCGCTGGCTGTGCTGGATGAAGGCTCGCCAGAAACTCCCGCCGCTACAGACTTGATCGGTCAGGCTGCGCAAGCCCTGGGCGCGCTGGCAAAGATCGACGCGGGGCAATCTGAATTGGCCGAGCAGGCTGAAGTCATGCTCGACACGATCTCAGATATCATCCACAGTCTGCGCGATTATCTTGAAGAGATAGAGTTCAACCCCAAACGGTTGGAAGATGTTGAAGAGCGGCTGGACCTGATCCACTCATTGACACGCAAATACGGCGGAAGCATCCCCGCGGTGACTGCCTATGGCGCAGATGTGCGCAAACAACTTGAGACAATCACCGGCGCTTCGGAACGGATCAACGAACTAGAAATGCAGGAAGCAAAATTACTCGAAAAGCTTGCCCGACAGGGTGGCGCGCTTTCTGATCAAAGAAAATCCGCCGCGCTCGAAATGGGCAAGGGGATCGAAGCCGAGCTCAATGATCTAAAAATGCAATCCGCTCGTTTTGGCGTGGACTTCCAGGTGAAGCCTGACCCAAATGGCATCCCCATGTCTGACGGCTCAAGGATCGCCTTCGACCAGAATGGTTTTGACCGCATTGAGTTTTTGATCGCACCCAATCCTGGTGAGGGACTTAAGCCCCTGGCAAAGATCGCATCGGGCGGTGAAACCTCGCGCCTCATGCTTGGCTTGAAGAATGTGATGGCAAAGGCAGACGAAGTGCCATCGCTGATCTTCGACGAGATCGATCAGGGGATCGGTGGACGGGTCGGCATGGTGGTGGGGCACAAACTTTGGAACCTGTCGCGCTCGCATCAGGTCTTTTGTGTGACGCATCTCCCTCAACTGGCGGTCTTCGGCGATCAGCATTATCAAGTGCAAAAGTTGATCGATAATGGGCGTACGCTCACACGTGTGGAACAGCTTGATGGAGATGCGCGCCTGCTTGAGCTTTCGCAAATGCTTGGCGAGGTTGGCGAAGGAACATTGCGTTCAGCCCACGAGCTGCTTCAGATCGCGCGGCAGACCGTCAAGAATAAAAAATAAGATCCAAACAAAAAGAGACTCCGCCGTAAATGGCGGAGTCTCTTTTTGTTTTTGATAATCAACAATGGCTGATAAATTAAATGTTGAGCGCCAGGGTGAGGGGGGCACCCTAGCGCTCAACGATGGCAATATTATCACCGGGCATATTTTTTGACAAGGGTAGAGCGGATTAGAAAAGTTTAATCTTGTTGTGCCCCGAGTAGGAATCGAACCTACATCTAAGCCTTAGGAGTGCTTTGTTCTGTCCATTGAACTATCGGGGCGATAAAAGAGATTATACACAAAAGACAAAAATATATCCATTCGCTGCGCTTTTTCAAATGTTATTTTTTTATTTACCATGTGAGCCGATAAAAGCAAATGATAAAAATCTGGACATGATGGGATAACGAAACATGACAAATGTCCATTGTCTAAAAATTATATATAATATATAATTTCGCGAATTCAGGAGAAAACATGAAATCTTTTGAAATCCACCAACTCCTATCCCAACAACAAAGCTCAAAAAAACTCTATCTTGAATTCCTCAAAGTCCAGGATCTCAGTATGGGGTTGTACATTCTCCCTGCCGGAGGCGTGGATCCGCAATCTCCTCACACGGAGGACGAAGTCTATTACGTGGTGAGCGGCAAAGCAAAGATCACAGTCGCGGATGAGGACCGCGCCGTACAGGCTGGCTCGATCGTTTACGTGGCTAAGAACGTGGAGCATCGCTTCCATTCGATCGAGGAAGAGTTGACCGTGATCGTGTTCTTCGCGCCCGCGGAATATTCGAACAAGCCCAATTTCTAAGCTCTGATCATTAATCTCCAAAAGGAGTCTTATGTTCCAACTCAAAAACACCCCCTTTCATGAACGAACGTCCGCCTTGTGCATGCCGCAGAATTGGCGCAAGTGGGCGGGATACTATGTGGTCGGCTCGTATGAACACGCGATCGACCGCGAGTATTGGGCGATCCGCAATGCCGCGGGGCTGATCGATGTCACGCCTTTGATCAAGTACAT
>JAGNWT010000120.1 GCA_017985935.1 Anaerolineales bacterium
ACTTTTATAGTGCATTTCGTCACTTATATCTATAATTTCATCAGCATTAAGGCTGAAAGCCGGTAAGTGCCTTTTTGTAGGCTCTGATTCCTTTTGTAAGTCAGGGGTGGTTGTCGAAGGCAACCCCTCCATAAATAATTCCATTAAGAATTTAGGAGACTAAAGATGAAATGGTTGGATGATCTGAAAACTAGTATTAAATTGGCTGGTGGATTTGGAGCGGTCGTCATTTTGATGATCGCGATCGCTGCCCTTGGCTTTGTTACAGCAAATACCATTAACAATGGCTCAGAATCTTTGTATTACGATCAGACCGTCCCGATCCGTGATGTGAGCGCTGCGAATGCGGCTTTATGGAAATTGCGGGGAGATGTTTATAAATTTGTGTACATCCCTTCGATGCGCGAAGAAACGAGATTGACGATCGAGGGCGACGTAAAAACCATTGACGAATTGATGGATACCTATCGCTCTGGCGAGCTTGGTGAACGGCGCAAAGCTGCCCTGGCTGAATTTGACAAGACCTGGGCTGTTTATCACGCGGCAGTGGATGAAGCCGTGGCATTCGTCGACAATGGCAATGAGGAAGCGGCGATCACCAGCATCACAGATGGTGGAACCGCCTCCAACGCCCGCAAAGAAGTGGGCACAGCCATGGAAGCGATCGTCGAAGTGAACGTGAGTTTGGCTCAGGAACTTGCAGATACGAACGCCTCGACATTTTCCTCCTCAAGCAGAACCCTGATCTTTGTCGGCATTTTTGCTGTGATCCTTTCAGTCGTTCTTGTGGTTGTTATCAGTCGGAGTGTGACGATCCCGCTCGGCATTGTTGTGAATATTGCCAAGGCAATGTCTGTGGGTGACCTGGTGCGTGAAATGAAGGATAGCGAAAAAGATAAGGTCCGTCTCCGCAAGGACGAAATTGGGGATATTGGAAAGGCATTTGATTCGCTCATCAATTACATGCAAGGCATGGGAATAGCCGCTACTGCCATCTCCGAGAATGATCTCACCACATCGGTCACTCCCAAATCTCCCAAAGATGAATTGGGCAACTCATTTGCCCGCATGATCGCCGGCTTGCGTGATGCTGTTTCGAAAATTTCCGAAAGCGCGAACTCGGTCACTTCTGCTGCGGAAAAACTTGCTGTAGCCGCAGAGCAATCTGGCGAAGCTACCTCGCAGATCGCAACCACCATACAGCAGGTGGCACAGGGGACCGCTCAGCAGACCGAGGGTGTTACCAAGACTTCCGCATCTGTTGAGCAGATGGGACGCGCCATTGACGGGGTCGCCAAGGGTGCTCAAGAGCAAGCCAAGGCCATTTCGCAAGCCTCGCAGATCACCTCCCATATCAACACCGCGATCGAACAGGTCGCTCAGAACGCTCAAGCGGTTACCAGAGACTCGGCGCAGGCTGCCACTTATTCTCGTGACGGCGCGAAGACCGTCAAAGAGACCATCAATGGAATGGAAGTTATCCGAGAAAAGGTCGGGCTTTCAGCCAACAAGGTCGAAGAGATGGGAACCCGCTCCCAAGAGATCGGCGCCATCGTCGAAACCATTGAAGACATAGCTTCACAGACCAATCTCCTTGCGTTGAACGCAGCCATCGAAGCTGCCCGCGCCGGCGAGCAAGGAAAGGGTTTTGCGGTTGTCGCAGATGAAGTTCGTAAACTGGCGGAACGATCCAGCCTTGCCACCAAAGAGATCGCCGTTCTGATCAAAGGGATCCAGAAGACAGTCTCGGAGGCAGTGACGGCCATGAAGGCTTCGGCTGAAGAGGTTGAAGCAGGCGTGACACGTGCCTACTCTGCAGGTGAAGTATTGGATAATATTCTTGGCGCCGCGGAATCGGTGTACAAGCAGGCTGAAGAAGCAGGGACCACCGCCGCCAAAGTTGGCGCAGCTGCGGCTGACCTTGTGGAGGCTGTGGATGCTGTCTCTGCAGTCATTGAAGAGAACACGGCTGCAACAGAAGAAATGGCTGCCAACTCCTCCGAGGTGACACTCGCGATCGAAAATATTGCCAGCATCAGCGAAGAGAATAGCGCTGCGGTTGAAGAGGTTTCCGCCTCCACTGAAGAGGTCTCGGCGCAGGTCGAGGAAGTGTCCGCTTCCGCTGCTTCCATGATGGACCTTGCGAAACAACTCCAGCAGGTTGTCTCACGTTTCAAACTCGAGGCTGACAAGGCCTAGGGATTTGAATTCCCTGGAGAAAATTATGGAAAAACAACTTGTCATCTTTGAACTTGCAAGCGAGTATTACGGCATTGATATTGCCCTGGTCGAAAGTATCATCAAGATACAGACCATCACACAACTACCGAAGTCACCTGCTTACGTCAGAGGCGTTACCAATTTACGAGGCTCTGTCCTGCCTGTGATTGACCTGCGAACCCGCTTCGCGATCAACGCAAGTGAGGATACGAAGCAAACACGCATCATCATCGTCACCATGGGAGTGATCAAAGTTGGGGTTGTGGTGGATGGAGTTTCGGAAGTCCTCCGAGTTTCGGATGAGCTCATTGAACCTCTGCCGCCGATGATCAGTTCGGTCAACTCCGCTTTTCTGAAGGGGATCGTACGCCTGGAAAATCGGCTGATCATCCTTCTTGAGCTTGGCAAGGTGCTGGACCTGACAGAACAACAGGAAGTGGAACTGCTTACCGCTTAATCACTAACAACTGAATCAAACATGGCGCAGATAACCATCTGCGCCATGTTTGATTCAGTAAATCTTTTGAGAGATAAATTCCCTGTCAACTGTTTAGCCGCTGATAAACGCCCTTCATTTGCCTGTAGATTAACTTGAAGTTTTCAAATCCTTGGTCGTACACCGATCGGTTCTGGACTTGGGGTTGATACGCCCTTCGGAACTGGATCAACTCTGGGATATCAGCAAACTTAATTTCACCCAAACCCACTGCCGCAATCCATGCCGCGCCGCGGGCATTGGCATAGATGGGGTCTGCCACCTGTTTGATCTCCACATTCATCACATCCGCAAATATCTGGCACCACACATCCGACTGCGCTCCCCCGCCAACGATGTTGATGCTGTTCACTTTGCGACCCAGGAATTTTTCCACAGGGGATAGCAACCAACGCGTGTTGTAAGCAATGCCTTCCAAAAAGGCGCGGATGATATCCTCCCGTGTGGAGTTGAGCGACAAGTTATAAAGTCCGGCACGAAGCGTTTTATCATCCACCGGCGCACGCTCCCCCCAGATCCAAGGCGTGTACATGACTCCATTCGCGCCAGCAGGGACACGCTTCGCTATCTGATCGAGTACTTTGAAAATATCAGGCACATCGGCTTCTTGCAGCAATTCATCCTTGTGATAGATGATGTTGTCACGCAGGAAAGTGAGATTGCCGCCCGCCGTGGCTTGCAGCGCCGTGAGCAAATAGCGCCCCGGCACCGCACACGGAATCGACGCCATGCTCGAAGCCACATCCGTTTTCTTGAACGGTACATGCGCAGCCATCCATGAGGAGGTACCGATGTAAAGGTGAAGTGCGTAATCGTCTACAGCACCCGCGCCTATTGCCGCGGCTGTGTTATCAATCGCTCCCGCCACCACTTTTACGTTGGAAGACAAGCCAAGTGCAATGGCAACGTCACTTCGAAGATCGCCGATCACTTTTGTGCAAGCGACCACATCCGGCAGTTTCTCGCGGTCAATACCCAGCGAGCGGATCAGGAAATCGTTGTAATGAATATCATCGGGGTTGCGATTATCCGTCACCCATGAAGTGACGATCGAATCAAAACTCGCCAAAAACTCACTAGTCAGGCGCAGGTTGATGTAATCGAGCACATTCAAAAACTTGTGCGTCTTTTTGTAAATCTCCGGCATCGTATCGCGGATGAAAAGCATGTGTGCCGCCGGGTCTTTGCCGGTCATCGAAGGCATACCGCCGGTGAGCCGAACAAAACGAAGCACATTTGAAATCCCTGCGCCGTCGATGTTGATCAAGCCGCCAATTTGTTTTTTCAAATTCGCCGCGCCGCGCATGTCCATCCATAGGATGGCGTTGCCAAGTGCATTGCCATCTTTGTCAACCGCAACCGTCCCTTCCCCTTGCGTGGATGCACACACTGCGATCACATTGGCACCCTGATTCTTCTGCATCAACCTTCCCGCCGCGGACAAAAACGCCTGCCACCATTCCTCTGGTGATTGTTCCGCGCCGCCATCCGGTGTAAGGATGAGGCGCACGGGTTCGGCTTCCCAGCCCAGCACCTTTCCGCTGACGGAGATCAGCGCTACTTTCATGCCAGACGTGCCAAGGTCAATTGCAAGAATCAGTTTTTCCTGGGTCATTGTTTATCTCTGTGGGTCTTTCATTTGGGTCACAAGTGCGGCACTCACAACCAACAAACCGATTGCCAATAACAACGCAGGTGTGAATGAACCATCAGCCGTCTTTAAGGCTTCCATGATGTACACAAACACCACTGACGCCTGACCGAACAATTGTATCAAGCCATTCGAGGTTCCCTCAGGAGTCGGCTGGGTCACTTCAGAAGCATATTGCATCCCGATCGGACTGGTGCTCACAAGGAAGAATCCCATCGCAAAAGCAGAGACGAATAATAGCCAACCGGTTGTCGCAAACGCTAAACCGATCAAACCGGGAATCGCCAACAACATTCCCGCCAAAATATAAGGCTGACGTTTGCGAGTCTTATCCGAAAACGGTGGGATGATCACCGCGCCCAACACGCCGCCCACCAACATCAACGCGCCGAGGGTGCCTGCATCGGTCGGTGTAAACCCACGCGGACGGATAATATTCTCCACCCAGGTAGTTACTCCATTGAAGATGCCTAAACCAACAAACGAAACAAACAGATACAGCCAAAATGACTTGACCGTGAGGGCATGCTTCAAGCCATCCAACATCAAAGCGCGGACGTCACTGCCATCCGGTCCGGGAGGCGTGGGCGGAGTTTCTTTGGCAAAGATAATGAACAGCGCAGATGATACAGCCGCGATCCCGCCATAGATCAATTGTACGGTTGGGATGGACATGGTTTCAGTCAACACAGGGGTCAAAACCATACCCAATGCAGTCCCGACCAAATTGGCAAGTGTGACAAGTCCAACGGCGGTGGCACGTTCTTCGATGGCAAACCAGTTCGCAGGAACTTTTGTCCAGGCATTGAGCAGGAAAGGTTGAGCGGCGGCAATGCCTACCGTACTCCACAAAACAAGGGAGTAATTTGCCCCAGCAAATCCGCGTAAGATACCAAAAATCCCCATCATTACCGCGCCGATGCTGACAGCCACTCGGAAGCCATAGGTATCGATCACCCATGAAACCGGAATCGAGAGCGGAATGAAAGCGATCATGAATGACATCGCCAGCAAACCGATCTGTAGATCAGTCACGCCGTAGAATGCGGCGGCAGGACCCGTGATCGGTGCATAGGTGATCCATAACATTTGGATGGTCAAGTTGATGAACATGAACACGCCCAACACCACCCAGCGATACCCATAAAGTTTAAATTTGTCTGTCATGATGCTCCTTTGTTTTTAATGTCTTTCTGAGCGACCGGAGGGAGCGAAGAATCTCTCATCCCGCTGAACGGCTACTAGCCAAGCCAGAGATGCTTCGCTTCGCTCAGCAAGACAATTTACACACACGCCGCCAAAACTATTTCGAACTTGTTCAATGCGCTATCGATCACTTCATCCGTATCTGCCATGGATGTGTACATGCGTGAGCCCGCCAAGGTGATAAGTCCCTGTGACATATACGCCGCACCCATTTCTTCGATCATATGCTTGCGTGGCTTGAGTTCCTTCGCCAAGCGGATCGGGTTGCGCAAATCCAACAACATCACACCCGAAGTTTCCAAATGGACGATCGAGCCCTGGTTATATGCCACGAACGGCAAGCCGTATTTTTCAATAATGGCTAGCAAACCTTTTGTTAGCCTATCCCCTGCCTTGCCAGCGATCACCGCCGCGTTCGTACGTTCCATCTCTAGCAAGGAGTAATAACCCGCCACACACGAAAGTGGATTCGCTGAAAGTGTGCCGCCCACATAAGCGCGTTCGCCGATGCCGCCAATGCCCGCCGCAAAACGCGAAACGACTTCGGCACGTCCGCCCACGCCGCCTGCCATGGGGTAACCGCCAGTGATGCATTTACCGAACACCGTCAGATCGGGTTTGATGCCGAAATAGCCTTGAGCGCCACCCAAGCCCACGCGAAAGCCGGTCACGACCTCGTCGAAGATAAGAAGCGCACCGAACTCATCACACAACTCGCGGATCTTTTGATTGAAGTCAAACGGCACAGGACGAGTCCCCGATTCTGGTCCCAGCGGCTCGACAATTACCGCCGCGGTGCCGCCCCGCAGCCTGTTCAGCCAAAGTTGACGTTTCAACGCCCCAAGACTATTCGGAAAAAATTCTTTTGTTGCAGCACTCGCCCCACGCGGAATGCCCGTCGCCTCAAGCCGACCTGTGCCGGGGATGTGCAAGCCATAGACCATCGGGTCGCTCCAACCGTGATATGCACCACCGACCTTGATGACATATTTCTTTTTCGTGAACGCCCGCGCCGCACGAACCGCCGCCATCACGCTCTCTGTGCCTGAGCCCAGCATGCGAAACATCTCCACCGCGGGCATAAAGCGATTGACAAGCTCAGCTAATTTCAATTCATACTCATGGAACAGACCGGTTACAGGTCCGCATTCATTGAGCATCTCAAAAACTTTTTCGCGCACGGGAGCATAGTTGCTGCCCAACACGGTCGGACCACCCGCCTGCAAAAAGTCGATGTATTCATTGCCGTCTGCATCCCAAAGATAGGCGCCATCTGTTTTTTCAATGGCAATTGGGAAGGGATAATTGAACGCCAAGTTGTGTTGCACGCCGCCCGGGATGA
>JAGNWT010000121.1 GCA_017985935.1 Anaerolineales bacterium
TAAACTGACAATGGCGCATAAAAAACATGAATGCTAGAATCCTCCCATGAAAAAGCGATACGTTGGGCTCATGGTTGCACAGACCATTGTGATCATTCTTCTGTTGGCGGGAGTGGTTGTATTGGTGCTCCTCTTGAACGGGTCTGCCACCATCCCCCTCACCTCCCTTCCCAAAGTGCCGACATTCGACCCGGTCTTTGTTACAGAAACCCTCCCGGCATCTCCAGCCGAAGGAATGACCGATACATTCCAATCTGTAACGAGTGTTCCGCCTCAAACAGAGCTCCCCATTTTGATTCTGAACGGCACGCCCATGTTTCGAACCCCGACCCCAACTTCAATTGCAAATAACCCAATCCCTTTTTTTACACTTACGCCAACACCCCTCTCCGCGACCGTGTGGACCTACACCCCTACGCCTTTTATCCCAACTGCAACCGCACAGCAGGGAACGCGTCCGTGCCGGAATATCCTTTACCCGGTGGTGACGGGTCAGCAATGGCAGTATCAATCCAGCGCTGTAAACCGCACCGATATCATCAGTATGAACGTCACCTCAGTTGGTTCGTCGCGTGGAGATGTCACGATCAATAATCAAACGACCGGAACATCGAAGCAGGTTCTTGTGCAATGCGAAGGCGACATCATCCGCAGTTTCCCATCCATGAGTTTGGATGCGCTTTTTGGCAGCGCGCTGAGCGGCGACATGACCGCAAACTATGTATCTGGTGTGTTGGCTCCGAACGAAGCGGCATTCCTCAACACCAATTGGGCATTAGCATGGTCCAGCAATTATTTGGTGACGGGCACAGCGGTCGTTAGCCGGAATGATACGCAGGTCAGCGTATCGCTGAACGATGCCCCGGTTTCACTGACCTGCCAAACCCTGGCAACAGGCGACGCGGCTTTTGAAAATATCACTGTCCCGGCTGGCACATTTCGGGCATTGAAAGTGATATGCACAGCACAGGGTCAGGTAACGGCAGTGGTCAATGGGGTGTCGGTCAGCGGAACCGTGGAAGGACAGTCTTTCCACTGGTTCGCGCCTTATGTTGGGCAGGTGAAAATGCAGGTGACCGCAGCATTGGTGAGGGTATTCGACATTCCCTTTACTCTTTCCACTGACAGCACATTAAATCTGATCGGTTACAACCAGGTCCCTTAATCGCCCGTCTCACATTGGATGTCTGCCATTTGGGTGTACTCAATATAACAGACTGGGCGCGCCGGGTTGAGAAATATCATCTGCTCGGCGAAAGGAAATGGTCCTGGCAGGATTAAGCCGGGATATGTGGATCGAAGAGTCTCTTGATACCAATCAAAGGGGAGCAGACCTGTTGAGACCACCACCAGGTCGGGGCGCTGCCCCAAAGCAAAATGGAAATACCATGCCGTGAAAAGAGCCTTGTCGCCATTGGCAAAAACGATCGCATTCTCTGGTGACTGAGCCATCACTTGCGTGCCAAACTCTTCTGCGCGCAGATCATGTGAAGCATCCACGCCGCGCCAGTGACTCCCAGCGAGGATAAAAAAATAAGAAAGCACGAGCAGGCTCACGGTCGGGGCGATGCGCTGCAGGTGTTGCGGCAACATGGAGAGCAAGCCATCCAATCCTGCGCCGATCCAAATCGCAAAACATAAATACGCCGGGATCAAATACATGAAAGAATCATGGGTGGAATAGATGATGGCAAAGATCGTAAACGCGGTAAAGATCCAGAGCGTGAAAAGATAAAGCCTCGATGGTCGATAAAAAACGATCACACCGATCAACCCGAGCACCAAGCCGGGGATACCAAACTGTTCAATCAACAGCCCTGCAGCCGCTCTGACTCGTGACCAAAGAAACGACGGGGTTAGCGCAAATATTTCTTCCTGATAAAGTCTGCCAGAAACCAGCCAGCCAAAGCGTTCCAACGTCAGCGGGTTGCCCCAATTGACAGGTGCGTTCGCCAAAGCGCGGATCGGAAGGATTGCGTACGCAGACAACCCCACACCACACCAGAGAGATCGCCTGATGACAGAATCCAAAGCGGGTCGCCACCCCGCCGATGCCTGATCCCCTCCATTGGCATGCGCACGCTGAAAGAGTCCATTACCCAAGAGCGGCAGAAGCAGGATGGATGTAAGATGATTGCCTAATGCCAGCCCAAGCGTGAGCCCTGAGATTCGATCCCTCGCCTTTGCGCCAAGACCCATTGGAGAATCCACAGAAGATAAATAGAGAAGCAGCGCAACAAAGAGGGCATGCAAGGTATAAACTTCTGTGATCACCGCTTGAGACCAGAATAACGGCGAAAGCCCAAAAGCATAAGCGGCGACCAGGCTTGAAATCCGGTTGCAGCCTGCGCCGGGGAAAGATCGAATCACGATCGCATGCATCACCAGAACCGCGATCACTGCCGCAGTGGCAGACATCAAGTTCGTGCGAAATGCCAAAGTCCCAACGGGCAGAAGTTGGAATAACCGGGCAAGCGAAAGATACACCGGATAGCCAGTAGGGTGCGCCACTCCGCCCGTGAATGCAGCGGTTATAAAATCTCCGCCATCCGCGCCATCGTTCGCCCAAGTCAAACCGGGCGCCATGCTCTTGAGATAAATGACCGCAAGGGAAAGCGCCAACACAACCGAAGGAAGGTAATTAAAAATCTTTGTCTTTTGATTCATGATAAAAAAACGGCAGGATAGAGACACGCGCCTCCATCCTGCCGTGGCTTATGGATAGTATATCTCCACTACTTGCCGGTCGGGGTATAAACTCCGGTGTGAGTTGTCAGCGGGGCGCAAGCCATGCCCCCTTCGTATGTGGTCTCAAGCGGCGTCCATGCAGACTTAACGCCTTCGGGCGTTTCATCTTCCGCGTAATAGAAGTAGATCGTATTTTCTTTATCCGGGATCGCGGCAAAACAAATTTTCCAATTCCCTTGCTGTTCGGTCACATCGGTGACCAGATCATCGGATTCGTAATGATAAACATGGCAGCCCGGAAGATACAGCAAGCCAGAGTTATCGGGGTAGGGTACGTTCGCGGAAACATCTATACTTTCTTCAACACGTAACTCGGTTGAAAGCCCCGGCTCAAAATATTCAACGACCAAAGAACACACACCGCCGCCGTTATAGGTTCCTGATTCTGTGATACGTCCAGTCTCAACAGGCGCGGGGGGTCTCACTGTGCCGCCCGGGCTGAGAACGACTTGTTCGCCGCCCTCAACTTCTTCACCGGTCACTGGGAGAAGAACCAATGGCTTACCGCCGGGTGCATACACTCCGCTATATATGGCGGGAGCACAAGACAAACCGTCTTTGTAGGTGGTGACCAATGGCTGCCAGCTCGGCTCGCCGTTCTCCGGATCGTCGAGATAATAAAAAATGGTCAACTCCACATCCGGGCGGTCGCCGAAACAGACCTCCCAACTCCCATAGGTGGGACTCATCTCGCGAGTCACCTGTTTTTGACCTGTAGCAGACTCGAGGGTGTAATGAACGATATGACACCCCGCGAGGTACAGCTCATCTTCAAAGTCGTGCGGAACTTTTCGAGATTCATCCGCGGGTACATCCACCGCAGCCGTGGAGCTTGCTCCAGAGCCGGTGTACAAGACATTGAACTGACAAAGCCCACCGACATAGTAGCTTCCCGTATCGGTGATGGTAATTTCAGCCGACGGTACCGCCGCACCTGAGGGCTGCCCCGCCCCAAGGAGCGACCCAGCCCAGGCGGGTCTATTTCTAGCCACGCCAACAACGCCGACCGTCAAAAGCAAGACAACAAAAAACTGAATGTATTTTCGCATTGGATCCTCGCACATCAAAAATGAATGTTGAATTTATTTTATATTAAATCCGGGCACGACCGCTTCGGATCAATAACAGATTTATGGCATGGAGAAGGTCACATCAAATTCCAGGTCGGTCCGCAGGCTGGTTTCAAAAAGAATATTGTTATCCTGGTTGACAGCCCCGCCCGGCATGGATTCCAGAACGGCGTTCTTTGGTAAATGTATCCGAATCGAGATCGGAACCCCGGAAGTGCCGGGTTGTTTTTGAACTTTGAGGTGGTAGTTCAATTTGGATGAACCAGGCATGGAGTCAAGAATATCTTCCGGTAATAAAAACTCGAACCCGGTAGATAAAGATTCGCCACCCATCAACACCTTCAAGGTGCCAAAGCCTTGAACACCTTCGATCTCCTCGGACAAAACGTCCACCCTGCCCTGCTCCTTTTGCCTCAAGATCATCCAGCCATCCGGAACAAATTGCGGCGCAGCGCCTGCAAGTTCTGTGCCCGCTTTTTTATAGATCCTCAAGTAGTCCCAATAACAATCTGTGATCGGGTATTCCTCTTCGCCGGGCACTCTTACTTTATTCCAGTGCTTACACAAAGGGATGGTGGCGGCGTTATTCTTATGGAAGACCGCGAGCGAAGCGGTCGGGGACTGCAGGTCGGTAAGATCGACATCGTAAGCAAAGCCAGACTCCACAACAGCGTTCGTTTTATTAAACCCGATATTTGAATCCACCACCATCAAAAAATCCCCATCCCCAGGCCGGACAGCACCATCCCAATGCCGGCGATCCAAGACCGCTGTCATCGCATAACTATCGAACTGCAGCAAGAGATGTCGCTCCTCGAGCGATTTCAGCATCACCGCCACAAGCGGCTCCCAAGACACCTCGCCGCTGAGCACCTTTGTAAACAAGGCTTGGGCAAGTTTATTGATGAAAATCTTGTTATTCCAATCATCACCAGCCAGATCTGCGGCGCTGGGCTTTTTTGCCGCGCGCATATAAGCTGTGACATTTTCGGCATCGATCAGATACGAGACATCCTCCACTGCAACAGGACCGGTCACACGCAAGGTCTCGATCAACATCCGCTGATCAAAGGCGATCACGCCATCGACCGAATGGGAGTTGGAATATGAATAAAGATATTCAGCGTAAAGCGCGGCGGTCGGATAGTGAGTGAACCAGTTCGTATCGCGGAAAGTCAACACCCTGCTATTCATGTATTGACTTAATTGCCAGGGAGCCACCGGATATGGTCTATCCCAATTATCAAAAAACTCCGAACTCTGAAATTTCAACTTACCCAAACGACCGTCTTCGATCAACAATGTCCCCGCCGCAGTGATAAAGCCGCCAGTTGGGCGAAGCTCATCTTCATTCTGCAGCAGGAGGAGATAGGTCTTGGGTCCCTCATTGGTTGCCCCCATCAAACGAGGGAGATCGATCGCAACTGCGAGTCCATCCTGCATCAGCATGATGAGCGGGTCAACATCAGCAATGAGCAGATCGCGCACTTCAGGTGAAAGCTGATCGGGGTCCAGCCTGCTCCGTGCCGCCAAGGCATCATCCAATCTGATTTGCGCGTTCAGCAACTGCGGTTGAGCTTGCAGGAGCAGATCCGTCAATTGGGCAGGACCAAGACTGTAAAGTTCGTCTTTGTCCATCAAAGGCAGGTTCGTCTGGTAAACAATATCCGCGCACGCCAGCATGGAATCTGCGACGGTAACAAGATCGCGGATCGAGGAAAGTTCACCGCCGTAGACGGGTGACCACCCCAGCAACGGTCCCAGCCAGTAAAACGATTCTGTTTCTGCTTTCAGTTTTGAGAAATCGTTTCGCAAAACATCCAACTCTGAATCGAGGACCTTCAACTGCTCCATTCGCGGAAGCGGACCCGATGTGATCTCTTGAACACCTGCGAGATCCTGCCGAACAAGCGAGATCAGCCTGCGCACCTTCACAGCCTTCAACCCACCCAAGACAAGCAGCGCAATAATTCCAAGTACGACAGCCATATGGATATAGCGCCGCCCTTTTCGGGGAGATGACCCGCCTGCTCTCTTTTTCTCCCCATCAATACGCGGATCTTCATCAGCCCTGAAACCTGCATCGTGATCCTTTGAGATCTTCATTGGCTTCAGCATGGCTCCCGATAAATATTTTTTGCAAACAAGAATGATCTCCATTAAATGCTGTGATCCCTTTTGGCACGAGTCACTGAGCATGTGATTGTCCGCAACCTTCAACTCACTGCTCATCAAATCAAAGTCCATCATTTTTCTTTGAATTACGCAAGCCTTTTCAGAATATGAAAACGTGATGTGACATCCTCAATCTCGCCAATTCTATTCCCATGCACTTCAACCCAGGCATGCGCGGCAAACAAGCCTTGCACTTCACGCACACCGATCCGAATCTCCGCCGGCACTCCGCGCCGATTTAACATCCATGCCAATGCGAGCGAGCGATGCAAACAAGTCATGCCCGATAGATGCAGCTTCGAGGCGTAGCCGAGTAAGCGATATACGTGATCGGCCGCCTTCACAGCTTCCGCTTGATCACCGTCTCCGGCATAGACAGGGCGCTTTACATTCACGATCTTTTCGTAACTAAAAATTCGGAGCGTGATCCGAAAGAATAAAAGCATTGCCCACCCCTCAAGGAGGGTTAACCAATCCTTGGCTGATAGCGCCCGTCCAAGTTCCAGTCTATTCAGTAACAAGTTCAACCAATCCGTTCTTATGCAGGTTCTCCATCAACTCGAGCAAATCAGATTCGAGCTCGACAGGGTCAACTTTATATTCCTTCAAAAGGATCTGGTGTGATGTACCTAACGACTCGCCCGCGCTCAACAGACTCCACAAGCGCGCGCCAACCTCTTCCAGCCTGAAATATTTATTGGTGCGCATGTTCAGCAGGAAAGCATCGGCGCCGACGATCGAAAACGAAACGTGCGAAGGGATTTGAAAGTGGTTGTTCAAGGTCAACATATTTCTTCCAGGTATTTTCTGATCTTTGGCAAAGCCTCGCGATGATGCGGGTATGGCAGTCGATATGTCGCAACTTGTTGCGCCGCCTGAGAAGAGAAGTACAAATGCCTTT
>JAGNWT010000122.1 GCA_017985935.1 Anaerolineales bacterium
GTCTTCCATGAAATCTGCGCGGGTCCCGCCACCAGAGCCATTATAAATTCATCCTCAGAGATGCGGAACAGAATGCTGCGCACCACCTGCGACTCGCGCTGACCTCTGTCACTGGCGGCCTGCTCCAGCGAGTGGACAGGGTTTACATGACGAAAAACCTGATGCGGCACACCAAGTTTTTCCAAAGCAATACCAACGGGGGGAGTTTCCATATTATTCTTCTACCTTTATATTCGCTTTTCAAGTTTCACTTCGTCTTTTCTTTAAACTCGCACAACTTAAGGATCGGACATTGTGGACAGTTGGGTTTGCGCGCGCCGCACACTTCACGCCCGAGGCGGATGATGTTCAAATGCGCGGCGTAATAGGTTTCAGGCGGGAACAATGACTCAAGATGCGGGTGCGCCTGCTCCACGGTCATCTTCTCGGGGCGCAGTCCGATCCGCCCGCTGACACGGTAGATATGTGTGTCCACAGGGAAGGCGGGCATGTTGAGCGAGAAGCACAACACAATGGCGGCCGTCTTGGGACCGACGCCGTTGAACTTTGTCAGCCAGGCGCGGGCTTCTTCCACGGGCAGGTCGGCTAAAAAGTCTAGGTTGAGCGAGCCGCGCTCGGCAGTGATGGCGTGCAGCACCTGTTGAATGCGCGGACCTTTTTGGTTGGCGAGTCCCGCCACTTTAATGGCGTCGATCACAACTTCGGGGTCGGCATCGCGCACCTGCTCCCACATGGGGAGTTTTGCACGCAGGGCGTTGAATCCGCGGTCACGGTTCACATCGTTTGTGTTTTGCGAGAGGATGGTGGAGACGAGTTCGTCGATGGCGGGCAATGGATTGCGCCAGATGGGTTCGCCAAAGGCTTGCAAAAGTTTTTCATGCACCGCAATGGCACGTTTCTTCAGGTCAGGCATGGGCGTCACCTCGAAAGGACGAAATTAATTTCAGGGTGTTCTCGATCACTTCACGATGTTGGTTGGTGATGAGATCGGCAAAGAGCAAAGCGGACTGCTGATACAGGTCCAGCGCGGCATGACCACGGGTCTGGTAGGCGGGAGTGCCCGCATTCCCCATGTCCATGCCAAAGGAGAGGCGGAAGGCGCGGATCCACGCGGGGTTCTCTTTGAAGTGCGCCTGCATCAGATCGAAGATGCGATTCTCCGATTCGATCATCAGCCCGGCCTGCACCGCCGCCGCGTAGGACAGATTCTTGAACATGCCCCACGCCGCGTACAAGACCTTCGACTCATCCTCGCGCAGCAGCCCGCCGATGATCTTTTGCGCCTCTTCAGAACAGCCCATTAACTCTGCAGCGGCATATTCGTTCGCGGCGGGCTGTAACTTCTGCCAGTTGAAATCGAAGGCGGTCTGTTTGAGCTTCGCGATCTGCCCCGTTTCATCCGCAAGGATGTGCATTTGTTTCAAGCCGGGCACAGCCCACACCGCCTTCTCGGGTTTGGTGAGGGAGGTGTATTCGTCACGCAGGAGAATATATTTGAGGCTGACCAGCCGCCCGTCGATGATGCAGAGCGTGTACGAATCCGCTGGCAGAGTCTCCACAAAAATATCCACATCCACATCGCTGTGGGCATCCTGCGCGCCGCGTGTGTAACTGCCTGTGAGTGCAAGACCAACAACGCCCGGCTGATTCAACCGGGCGAGGAGGTTCTTGAAAAATGGGTCTTCAAGGAAGTTCATGCAAGTTTGAAGGATGGATGCGATTCGCCTGTGACCAGTCCGCGGTGATTTTTCAACTGCTTCGACGGACCGAACCGCGAAAGCGATCGCAATTGCGCATCGCTCAAGACCTTGAGCTGGCGCAGGATCTCGAGGCTGACCGCCGGGCGGACGCGCACAGTGGATTCAAGATCGTCGTTCATGCGGGCGGCGTCGCCGTCGGTGACCTTGAAGGCGATGCCCACGCCCTGTTCGCCGATCACGCCGGGCATGACGCCGATGATCTGGAAGCCTTCCGCTCCGCGCTTGGTGATGACATTGCCCTCGGTCGCGAGCATCAACTCGCAATCGAACTCACCGTGATTGCTGACCATTTCGGGGTGCGCGATCATGGCAGATGTGATCTTGCGGCAGGCGGCGGCGCGGGACTCGCTCAGATCACGCGGGTCGCACAGGCGGGCCATGCCCCACGCCGCGTTGTAGAGCGGCACGGCAAAGTTCGGCGCAGAACACCCGTCAATGCCGAGTTCGATGCGTTCTTTATCGATGCAGCACATTTCCGAAAAGGTGTTGAGGATGTCCTTCTGGATCGGGTGGGAATTGTCGAGGTAGTTATCGAGCGGCAGTCCGCGCATTTTGGCGTGAGCCAGCATGGCGGTGTGCTTGCCCGAGCAGTTGTTGAAATTGGCGGTGGGGACGATGTTCTGCTGGATCACCCAGCGCAGGATGGATACATCACCGGGCAGATGAGGTCCGCACTTCAGGTCGCTTTCCTGAATACCGATCTTCTCCTGCAAGGCTTTCACCGTGTCGAGATGGATCTGCGCGGTCTCATGCGATGAGCAGGCAAGCGAGAGCTCGCGTGAGGTAAAGCCGAAATGCTCCACGCCGCCGCGCTCCACAAAGGGCAGCACCTGAAAAGGCTTGGCAGATGAACGTAAAAAAGCGACCCCGTGGGGGTCGCCATACGAACGAAGGAGCCTGCCTGTTGAATCCACGATGGCGATGGAACCGAAGTGTGTCGACTCGATCACATTGCCGCGAGTCAACTCAAGGATGGGCTGAAGACCTGTCATTTATTCCTCGGTGACCTGCGTTGGCGGGTGATTCTGGCGCACGTTGTAATGCAGCAGTCCATAGCGCAGGCGCTGGGCAAATTGCTTCTGGCGCATGGCCGGAGCCTTGAACCAGGTCAACAACGAGGTGACCAATTTTTCGATCGCCGCGGGATTTGGTTTTTTGGTCGTGATCTTATCGAGCTTGTCGTGAACATGCTTCAAAAAGTCGAACTGGGTCTTGACCATGGCGTTCGTCACCACGCCGCCGCGGCTGCTGATGATGGTATATCCCTTGTAGTCGGCGCTGAGCAAAAGGTCGAGCGCCGAAAGCCAGGCCGAAAGGTTTGAACCAGCGAGGAAGGGCGGCTGATTCTTCAGCACCGCATCACCAATGAATACGATCTTCTCCTCGGGCATGCGCACCCAGATCGAGCCGTTGGTCGGCCCGGCATGATGCTCCAGCAAGACCGGGGTCTCGCTCCAATGCAGGGTCATCTGTTCGAGGAAGGAGATCTCCGGCGGAGCCCAACGCACGCTGCCCAAGCCGGGAATGGATTCCCAATCTGAACCGGTCTCTTCGCCCTGCGCCTTAAAAGTGCTGGGACGGGTGCGGAAGGTATCTGCTGTTTTTTCGTGCGCGATCACAGTGCAATCCATGGCGCGCGCGCCAAGTGTGCGGTCGGGATGCGCATCAAGATTGACCAACACCCGCTCCATGCCGCCGCCGAGATTCATCAACGCGGCACGCCATGAGCGCGCATCCTCGGGTGAAGGCGGCGCATCGATCTGGATCAATCCACGCGGATTAACAATCACACCCAGAGTCACTCCGGGGAATTGATCTTCAATATGAACATTCTTCGTAATTTCCTGCATACTGCTCCTGGACACGAACAAGATAAATTTCTTCGAACCGACAGGGACTTGTTACCCGCCCGCCCTGTTAAATTTTTAAATCTGGGATGACTATTCGTCCGGCTTCAATACCAGTCTGCCGGTCTGGCGCTTCAATTGACCGGTGGACTTCTTCTGCACGAGCGGCAGTTTCTGCGCTACAGGCAGGGTGAACCAGAAGGTGGTGCCTTTGTTCAACTCGCTATCCACCCAGATCTCGCCGCCGTGACCAAGCACAGCGAGACGGCAGAAGGCAAGC
Organism: Anaerolineales bacterium; assembly: GCA_017985935.1. Classification (GTDB taxonomy): domain Bacteria; phylum Chloroflexota; class Anaerolineae; order Anaerolineales; family Villigracilaceae; genus Villigracilis. The sequence continues at coordinate 3,888 of JAGNWT010000122.1, forward strand.
CCCACCCCAAGACCGCCGGGGCGTTCCTTGCCGCGCAGGCGGGTGAACTTGTCGAAGATGCGTTCACGGTCTGCCACAGGAATGCCCGGTCCATTATCCCGCACCCAGAACTTCACGAACAAACCGTCGGAGGTCTGCGCGCCAACTTCCAATTGCCCCTTCACGGGCGTGAACTTGATGGCGTTCTCGATCAGGTTGATGAGAATGCGGTGGGTCATATCCACATCCACCCAGATGAGCGGGAGGACGGTGGTGGATCGATTGCTGATGTTCTGCTGGCGGGCGTTCAACCCCGGTTCCACATCGCGGATCGCTTCGCGAAGCAGCGCCAGCGGATCGACCGCCTGCTGGTCCACGATCTCCTTGCCCGATTCGAGCCGGTTGATGTCGAGTAGTGAATTGACCAGCCGTTGAATGCGCGCCGTGGAATTCGTGGCGATGCTCAGCATGGAATGGATGGTCTCATCTTCATGCACCATGCCGCCCAGCATATCGAGGCTTGAAACGATATTGCCCAGGGGCGAGCGCAGGTCATGATAGATCATGGCGATCATATCGTCGCGCAATGAATCGAGTTCCTTGCGTTCGGTGATGTCACGCAGGATCCATTGCACAGAGTCGGTCTCTTCAAACTCCACACGGTGAGCGTGCACTTCCACCGGGGTGGTGCCGCCGTTCTGACGGTGCAAAATGGATTCGTAGCTGCATTCGTCGTTGCGCTTGAGCGTTTCGTAGTTCACGCCCGTCTTATTCCACTTGACCTCATGCAGCTGGTCAATGCTCATGGTGTGCAGGGTCTCGTCATCGTAGCCGCTCAAAGACACAGCCTGACGGTTGGCTTCAAGGATCCTCCCGTCCCAATCGGTGATCAGAATCGGGTCCACGCTGTCTTCGAACAATTCACGGTAACGCTTGTGCGCCTTCTGCAATCTTTCAAAGAACTGAGCGTTCTGGATCGTTGTTCCAGCGAGGCTGCCCAACCCCGACATCACAAGCAATGCGTCGGGGTCGAAAGCACCGGAGATCGGGTTGATCGCCTGCAGAATGCCGATGACCCTGCCCTGAGATTGGATCGGCGCGATGGCAACAGCGCGCATTTCGATCCCGCTGAATTTGTCTTCATCGCCATAGCGCGGGTCCTGGCTGACGACCGGCACGACCAAACCGCTCCCGTCGCGGATCACCAGCCCAGCGAGTCCATGCCCATTGTTGATATGTCTGCCGGGAATGTTGCCAGAGTTGTGTCCCGCGGCGGCGCTGTAGACCAGGTCATTGCTGATATTGTCGATCAAAGCCAGCGCCACGGTCTCCACCTGCAAAGCCTGCATGGTCTGGTTCAGGATCCTGCGCCAGACATCGGGCATTTCCAGCGAAGTGTTGATCGCCGCCGCGCCCTCTGCCAGCGCAGACATGACCCGGGCCGTCCGCTGGCTCTCGGTGTACAGGCGGGCGTTCAAAACAGCCACACTCGCCTGATCGGCGATGGCTTGCATCAATTTCAGATCTTCTTCGGTAAAGGCATTCGGTACGGAATGCACCAGGGTCAAAACCCCCACCAATCGTTCACGCGCCATCAACGGCACGCACAACGCAGACTTCGCTCCACTGCGGGTCAACGAATCGTCCGCGCGCCGCAGCCAGCGTTCGTCCTTGCTGGTATCGGGCACGAATGCCGGCTTGCGATGCTGGTAGACCCATCCCGCAAGACCGCGTTCCACCGTATCACGCAACTGCTGTGTGGTGTGCTCATGGAACTGCGTGCCATACACGATGGTCGCATCCACGGGCTTGCCGGCATCATCCATAACAACGATGCTGCCGCGCTCACCGCCCACATGCTGAAGGACGGCAAACAAAAGCCGCTGCAACACGGTACGCAAATCCAGCGCGGTGGCAACCTCGCGGCTCACGTTGATCAATAACTCAAGCAGGGCACTGTTTCTGTCTTCAGTCATGGTTATATTTAATCATAATTTTTGTAAATTTCAATGAACAAAATGAAGTATAGCCCCTTTGGTACAATTGCGCCATGTCTTTGGATTTAAACCGCATAAAAGCCCTCTGTTTCGATGTGGATGGCACGCTGAGCGACACCGACGACCTGTACACCCAAAAGGTGACACGTTTTTTCCCGCGCCCGATCTTCAAGGATCCATCCCGGGCCGCACGCCGCTTCGTGATGTGGATGGAAGCCCCCGGCAACGCCCTGCTTGGGCTGGCAGATACGGTCGGTCTTGACGATGAAATGGTCGCTGTCATCCACTGGCTTTCGTTGCGCCGAAAACATTCCCCAAAAAAATTCCTGCTGGTGCCCGGCGTGGACGAAATGCTCAAACAGCTTCACGGAAGATTCCCCATGTCGGTGGTGAGCGCGCGGGATGAACGCGGCACCATGACTTTCCTTGAGCAATTCGGTCTGGTCAAATATTTCGATGCGGTCATTACGGGATTATCCGCGCCGCATACCAAACCCTATCCCGACCCGGTCCTGCTCGCCGCACAAAAGATGAACGTGCCTCCGCAGAATTGTTTAATGATCGGCGACACCACCGTGGACATCCGCGCCGGCAGATCTGCCAGGGCACAAACGGTGGGCGTGCTGTGCGGTTTTGGCGAGGAAGCCGAGCTAAGGAGAATGGGCGCAGACGAAGTGCTGCAAGACACAACCAAGTTATTGGGTCTGTTGGAATGATCTTTTAGTAGAATATTTTTAGTCGTATCAC
>JAGNWT010000056.1:0-3146 GCA_017985935.1 Anaerolineales bacterium
GTGACCCGAATTGAACGTAAAGCGCGGAGAAAAATCCACGGGCTGAACCGCGGCGAAGAGTCTCAGCGGCGACGACCCCAGGCGGGGCGCAGAAGGATATGGCGAGAACGAAGGATGAGATGAGAAGTGGAGTATGCATTTCAGATTTTTGTTGTCTGCAAGAAAACGCCGACAGCCAGATGCGTGTCAGGAAGCGCACCCAACTGTCGGCGGAGAAAGACCGTTTATTTATCGATGATGATTACGCATCGAAATACATCACATACTCATGCGGAGTCGGGCGCAGACGAATGGCGTCCACTTCATGGGTGCGCTTGTACTTGATGTACTCTTCGAGCAGGTCGGGAGTGAACACTCCGCCCTTGAGCAGGAATTCGTGATCTGCCTCGAGGGCATCGAGCACCTCTCCCAATGAACTTGGCACCTGTTTGATGAGCTTCTTCTCTTCGGCGGGGAGCTCGTACAGGTCTCGGTCTTGCGGCTGACCGGGATCGATCTTGTTCAGGATGCCGTCAAGCCCGGCCATGAGGATGGCCGCGAAAGCGAGGTAGGGATTGCTGGTGGCGTCGGGCGCGCGGAACTCAACACGCTTTGCCTTCGAGCTTTTGTTGGCGGGGATGCGGCAGATGGCGGAGCGATTGCGCTGTGAATACGCAATGTTCACAGGTGCCTCATAACCGGGTACAAGGCGGCGGTAGGAGTTGGTGGTTGGGGAGGTAAGCGCGAGCAGCGCGGGCGCGTGCTTGAGCAAGCCGCCGATGTAGTACTTGGCGGTCTGTGAAAGCCCGGCGTATCCCTTCTCGTCGAAGAATACATTTTTTCCGTCTTTCCACAAGGAAGAGTGGACGTGCATGCCGGAGCCGTTGTCGCCGAAGATGGGCTTGGGCATGAAGGTTACTGTCTTGCCGTGCTGCCGGGCTACGTTCTTGATGATGTACTTGTAGAGCAAGAGATCGTCTGCCATGCGGGTGAGCGTGGTAAAGGTCATGCTCATTTCGCTCTGACCGGCGGTCGCAACTTCGTGGTGATGAAGGTCCATCTTGATGCCCGCGGCTTGCATGGCAAGCATGAACTTGTTACGCAGTTCTTGCAGGGTATCGGTTGGGGCGGTCGGGAAATATCCGCGCTTGGGCTGGATCTGTCCGCCCATGCTTCCTTCGCGATTGCTGCTCCACCACGCTTCTTCTGATTGGATCGAGAAGGCTGATTCGTTGGGGGCGGAAATGTAGCGAACACCATCGAAGACAAAGAATTCCGCTTCGGGGGCAAAGTAAGCGATATCTGCAAGACCGGTGCTCTTCAGATAGGCTTCCGCTTTCTGGGCTACATAACGAGCGTCGCGGGAATAGGCTTCTTCAGTGATCGGATCGAAGACATTGCAGGACAAAACCAAAGTCGGTGATCCGGCTACGGGGTCAATAAATGCGGTTTCGGGGTCTGCCTTGAGGAGCATGTCAGATTCGTGAATCTCTTGAAAACCGCGGATGGATGAGCCATCGAAGGGGATGCCCTCACTAAAGAAATCTTCGGTCAACCGTTCGACAGGCATGGTGAAATGTTGCCAGGTTCCCGGCAGGTCAATAAACCGCAGGTCTACGAATTGAACGCCTTTTGCCAATTCCAAAACTTCCTTGATCGTCTTAGCCATGAAAACTTTCTCCTTACTGAGAATTATTTATTTTTGACTTGGGCATTATATGAGTTCAGCCATTCTCGGCCTATTACCCAAATGGGTACTTAATGAGAAAGTGGACGGGAAAGCTGCCCGTCCACTTTTGTGATCCATGCAAGGGGGTGTTCTACCAGATATCGCCGACCTTGAATCCGTTCGGGTATGGGTCGCTGGGGTCAACAACGAATTGATTGATGCCCGTGATCCATGCCGTACCGCCGATGGTGGGGACAACAGCTTTGTACGGACCAACCTGCGTCTCTTCGATGAGGCGACCCGTGAAGAGCGTGCCTAAAATTCCTTCGTGCATGAAATCCTGATTGAGTCCGAGTTGACCTTTGGCGTAGAGCGTTGCCATCTTCGCGCATGTGCCTGTGCCGCAGGGCGAGCGGTCGATCACGCCCGTCCAAGTGGAGGGATTGTTCCAATCGAGTTTGCCCGTTGCCACGGTCACAGCATTTTTGCGGTGCGCCTGCGGGTGGGTGGGCGGCGCGGAAAGTTGCGAAATGGTGGGACCTGTAATTTCAGGGTTTTCAGGATGCACCACAGGATATTGCTCCACGGTCGCGGCTTTGATCATCTCGCTGATGCGCGTGATGTCGCGCCCTTCGTCGGGTGTGATCTGCAAGCCGAACTGCGCCGCGTCGGCAATGACGTAGAACATGCCGCCCCATGCCACGTCCACTTTGACCGTGCCCAGCTGCGGAACTTCCACGTTCACATCGAGATGCACCGCAAAGGCAGGGACGTTCTTGAATGTGACTCGCGTGACCTTGCCGTTTTCACACTCCGCACGGATGCCGACCAACCCTGCGGGCGCTTCAAGCATGAACTCGGTGACTGGTTCTGTCATCTTGAGCATTCCCGTCTCTAAAAGAGTCGTCGCCACGCAGATGGTGTTCGTCCCAGACATGGGCGGATACTCGGTCTGCTCCATGATGATGAAGCCAGCATCTGCCTGTGGATGAGTGGGTGGCAAAATGATATTGGCGCACAGGGCGGGATATCCGCGTGGCTCACGCAGCATTCGCAAGCGGATATCGTCGAGGTTGTGTTCGAAGTATTTCATCTTCTCGAACATGGTCTTGCCAGGGACATCCAGAACTCCGCCCGTGATGACTCGACCAGGTTCGCCGCAGGCGTGCAGGTCAACGGCGGTGATCATGTTGGTGAGGCGCATGGGAAACTCCAGTGAAAGGATGAGGGATGAAAATTAGTGGTTAGTGGACAGGCTCAGGTTCTTCACTTCTTTGATGTGATCGGGGGTGGTGCGGCAGCAGCCGCCGATGAGGGTTGCGCCGTTGGCGAACCATTCTTTGGATTGCTGTCCGAACGCATCGCAGGAGGTTTCTCCGTGCCAGGTGTTGGTGGCGGGGTCGTACACTTCGCCTGAGTTGGGATAGACGATGATGGGTTTGTCGCTGTTCTTTTTGATCTCACGGATGAGCGAGGGAATGTGCAGCGGTGAGGTGCA
>JAGNWT010000056.1:3246-24824 GCA_017985935.1 Anaerolineales bacterium
TTTCTCCGTGCCAGGTGTTGGTGGCGGGGTCGTACACTTCGCCTGAGTTGGGATAGACGATGATGGGTTTGTCGCTGTTCTTTTTGATCTCACGGATGAGCGAGGGAATGTGCAGCGGTGAGGTGCAATTGATTCCAATCGCAGCGACCTGCTCGAATTGATTCAGGTATGCAGCACAGTCTGCGATGCGTTCTCCGTTGCAGATGTGCTCGTCATCTTTGGCGCTGAAGGTGAACCACGCACTGACGTTCGGGAATTCGCTTAGTAGTTGGATCAAGGCACGGGCTTCGATCAGGCATGGGATGGTCTCGCAGGCTAACAGGTCCGCACCAGAGGCGATGAGGGCTTCCACGCGCGGGCGGTGAAAGTCGATCAATTCCTGTTCGGTCAATTTGTAATCGCCGCGATATTCCGATCCATCGGCGAGGAATGCTCCGTAGGGACCGACCGATCCCGCTACAAGCGGACGGACTCTGATCACACGGTTGGCTTCGTTCGACCAGAATTCATCGCGCGCACTTTGCGCGATCTGCACGGATTTTTTCATCAGGTCTAGCGCCTGCTCACGGTTGAGTCCACGCTTGGCGAAACCTTCGACCGTGGCTTGATAGCTGGCGGTGATGGCGATGTCTGCGCCTGCGTTGAAATAATCGAGATGCACCTGACGGATGAGTTCGGGTTGTTCCATCAACACTTTGGCAGACCAAAGCGCGTCGTTCAGGTCACAGCCGCGGCGTTCGAGTTCGGTGGCGAGGGCGCCATCTACGATGGCAAGGGAATTGTTTTGGAGGAGAGGGGTGAGTGGGTTCATGGGGAATTATGAATGATGAAGGATGAATTTTATTGCCAGGGCAGTTTGTTGAGGTCAACATTGCCGCCGCTGATGATAACGCCGACTTTGAGTCCGTGCAGGTTGATCTTGTTTTCCCAAAGCACGCCGATGGCGACCGCAGACGATGGTTCGATGATGATCTTCGCGCGTTCCCACACGAACTTCATCGTGGCGATTATGCCTTCTTCGCTCACCGTGACGATCTGCTCGACGTTTTGTTGAATGATTGGGAAGGTCAGGTTTCCAAGTGAGGTGAGTAAGCCATCAGCGATCGTCTTCGGGTTTTCAGATGGGATGATCCTGCCCGCTTGCAATGAACGGAACGCATCATCTGCTTTTTCGGGCTCGCCCGCGATCACGCGGATTCCTTTTTTGATTCCCGTCGCTGCAATGGATGTGCCGCTCAACAATCCGCCGCCGCCGACAGGCGTGATGATGACATCAAGGTCGGGGACATCTTCCAAAAGTTCCAGCGCTGCCGTGCCCTGACCCGCGATCACTTTTTCATTGTCATACGGATGAACAACGGTCGCGCCTGTCTTTTGCCTGATCCCCTCCATTGTGCTTTCTCTCGCTGCGAGAGTCGGCTCACAAAATGTGATCTGTCCGCCGTAGCCAGCGACCGCATCCTTTTTGACTTGCGGCGCATTGCTCGGCATGACAATATATGCAGGGATGCCGCGCATCTTCGCCGCGAGCGCCAATGCCTGCGCATGATTTCCTGAGGAGTGAGTGACAACTCCATGCACGGCTTCTTCGTCCGTGAGGGAGTACACGGCGTTGCACGCGCCGCGGAATTTGAACGCGCCGACCTTTTGCAGGTTCTCGCATTTGAGATACACCTGCGCGTCTACTTGTTGATTGAGGCTTTCGTTGGTTAACACAGGCGTGCGGTGTGCGTAGGGTTTGATGCGTTCTCTGGCTTGTTGAATATCACTGAGGGTGGGGGGCATCGATTTCTCCTAATATTGCCGTTCAAAATCCACTTGATATTTTAATGGTTTGCCTGCGTTGAACAATTCATAGTTCTCGAAAAAGACCTTCACAATATCTTCGGGGTGACTTTGCGCGGCGGTGTGATAGGTCATGAGCAGGTTGGGAGTGGTCCAAAAGGGATGATCTGTTGGCAGTGGTTCTTTTTCGAAGACATCCAGCACCGCCCCTGCGATCCTGTTTTGGGTGAGGGCGTCCAGCAGCGCGGATTCGTCCACTGCGGCGCCGCGCCCAACATTGATGAATATGCTGTGAGACGGCAACGCATTCAATAAATCTGCGTTGACGATCTTCCGTGTCTCGCTGGTATTGGGCAAAACACTGACCAGATAATCCAGCCCTTGAGCGAATGGAATTAAATCCTGCCCGTGAAAGTATTGGTCAACATGCGGGCAGTCCTCACTTGCTTTGGTATAACCGCGCACCTTCATGCCAAAGAACTTGGCAGCGTGAGCGAGGTCTGCGCCAATGGAGCCGACTCCCAGCAAGCCGATGGATTTTCCACGCAGAGTGCCGGGATTGGACTCTTTCCACTTCTTCACTTTTTGATCTTCGTGATATTGAAAAATTTTCCGCTCGTGCGCAAGCAGATACCCCATGACATATTCGGTCATCAACCCGCCGAAGACCCCGCGCGCGTTGGTGAGGATATAGTCCCTGCGGAGTGAGGGATCCAGTAAAGGCTCCACTCCAGCCCAAATGGACTGGACCCACTTCAGGTTGGGAAGATCGCCGAGGACCGTTCGAATGAGACGCGGTTCGCCGAAGGCGATATCCACATCGGGGGCAGGCTCGGTCGCAAATTCCAAATTCTCAAGCCGTGCCGCTTCAACATGAGCGCTGTATTCATTTTTGTCTTGTGCAAGGATAAGGAGTTTGGGCATCGTGAAATTATAACCCGCCCATTTGAAAACCTCGACACATATGCGTACCTTCTGCACAAATTCTGCACATTTGCTGTGTATCCTGTGGAAAATAAACAAGGAGAAACTGATGAGCGCAATTGTAAATTTGCTAAAAAATAAAAACACCAGAGTTTGGGGAATTCTGGCAGCGGCTGTACTTGTGGGTTTGTTGTCTTGGCGTTTTCTCGGCACAGCAGATCCGGCGAGCGCCGCGGATGCTGAAACAGTGAAAGTGGTCTCGCTTGAAGTTGCGGAAACGATTGAGACCTCAGGATCGCTTGAGACCCAGCCCTTTGCCAGCCTCAATTGGAAAACTGGCGGCATCGTTGAATCGGTGAATGTGCAGGCTGGGGATTTTGTGCAGGCGGGCGACGTGCTTTTGACTTTACAGCCCGAAAGCACATCTGCCTCTTTGGCAGCCGCTCAAGCGGACCTGGAAGCTGCTATGAAAAACCTGCAAGCCTTGACCGACCCTGACGGTTCATCTGTGGGCTCGGCGCGTGCAAACGCATCCAGCGGGTTCGATGGCTGGAATGATGCGCGCACCGATCTGATGGACACGGTCTCTTACAACAAAGGCGGCGGAGACGATGATGTTTATAACGATCTCGTTTCTGCCCGTGACGACCTGAGCAATGCGCTCGAAGAGTATCCGCTGGCGGCGAGTACTACCGTGCAGTTCTATTACTTGGCAGTCCGCGCAGATTCACTTGGTTATGTCGGCGAATATGACTATGCATCCCTGAAGACTTCCCTTCGCGCAGAATTGGGAGAAGAGGACGCGAAACTTGTGGATGAAATTCTTGCCACACAGGCAGAGTTCGAAACGCTGGCAAAGTCCTTCGCCGAGTCGATGGAAGATCAGGATGATGCCATTGATTTGATGAAGGCGCTTGGTGCGTACGAGCAAGCTTCCGACACTTTGTTGGATGCCATCGAAGCGGAATATGGCGTGCTTGTCCAGCCGAGTGAAAGTGACCTTGCTTCGGCGCAGGCGAAAGTGGATTCGGCGCAGGCAAGTGTGAACAGCTTGCAGATCGTCGCTCCGTTCGATGGGCAGGTGTTGTCAGTAGATGATCGGGTTGGCGATTCGGTCGCCGCAGGGAGTCTTTCGGTGAACCTTGCCAACATGGATGCGCTGTACGTGGAAGCCCAGGTGGACGAAACAGATGTGGCAAATGTCAAAGTTGGGTATCAGGCTGAAGTCACGCTCGATGCGGTGCCCGATGTCACGCTCACTGGCTCTGTGGTGTCGGTCAATCCGGTCGGGGAAGTGGTTGGCGGGCTGGTCAAATATTCTGTGCGCGTGGAGTTGGATGCCGTGGAAGATATCTTCCTGCCGCTCGGATCGACCGCGAATGTGGTCATCAAGGTGAGCGATGCTCAGTCCATGCTGGCGGTGCCGATCGTGGCTATTCAAAACGATAGCAATGGCGAGTATGTGTGGGCGGTGCGTGATGGCCAGCCTGTGCGGGTGGATATTGTAGGCGGCGCGATCGTCGGTGATGTGGTGACCGTGAAGGGTGACCTGCAAGAAGGCGAGACGTTGGAAGTCGTGGCGCGTGAAAGCGGATTCACTCCTCCCAATCCGTTCTCTGGAGGTCAGTAATGATCCATGCGGAAAATTTAACCAAGGTATATCAGATGGGCGACACGGAAGTGCGCGCGCTGGATGGCGCAAGTTTCACCATCAACAAAGGCGAGATGGTCGCCATCATGGGTCCATCGGGATCAGGTAAGAGCACGCTGATGTCCATCATCGGGTGTTTGGATGTGCCTACCAATGGGAGGTACACGCTCGATGGAGAGGCTGTGGAAAGTTTGGACGAAACACAACTCGCCAATGTGCGGGGGCGGAAGATCGGTTTTGTCTTTCAGCAGTTCAACCTGCTGGCACGCACAAGCGCCCTGGAGAATGTGATCTTGCCGCTGACGTATGCTGGCTATTCGGGCAGGGAACGTGAAGACCGCGCGCGAAAAGCCTTGGAGCGGGTTGGGTTGGGTGATCGCACGCATCACGCGCCGAACGAACTCTCCGGCGGTCAACAACAGCGGGTGGCGATCGCGCGGGCGATCGTCAATGAGCCAAATATTTTATTGGCAGATGAACCGACCGGTGCATTGGACAGCAAGACTGGCGTGGAGATCATGGATCTGTTCCAGCGCCTGCACAAGGAAAACGGTCAGACCGTGATCCTCGTGACCCACGATGCGTACGTTGCAAAGCATACCGAGCGCATCATCAAAATTTCCGATGGGCGCATTGTGTCGGACGAAGTGAACCCAAACCCGATCAAAGCTGGCACGGTGCGTGAAGAATAAATTTGTTGCAGGGGCGGGATAATTCCGCTCCTGTGTTGCGAGGAAAAATGTTATTTTCAGAAAATATCAAGATCGCCCTGCGCGCGCTGCGCGCAAACAAGATGCGCTCAGGGCTGACAATTTTGGGGATCGTCATTGGTGTGGCAACCGTGGTGGCGCTGCTGTCCATTGGCAATGGCGCGACAGCCAGCATCACCGACTCGATCCAGAGCGGCGGCTCGAACCTGCTGACCGTTTCTCCGGGAAAGATGCAAACCCCAATGACGGCCGCCATGGGCTCAACCCAGCAGGCAAGTTATTTGTACTATTCCGATTACGAAGTGCTGGACAGAACTTTGACGGGCGATATTTCATCACTGGTTGCGGTTTACCAAGCCAATTACACCGTGAAGTTTGGGGATGAGAGTTTTACTTCCTCTGTTTCAGGTGTGATGGCAGACCATGCGCAGGCGCGCTCATTCACCCTTGCGGAGGGACGCTTCATCTCAGACGGTGACAACAAGTCCCTGTCGAAGGTGGTGGTGATCGGTTCGACGGTGGCGAAAGACCTCTTTGGTACTCTTCCTCCTGTGGGGCAGATCATTTCGATCAATGGCGTGAAGTTCGAGGTGGTGGGCGTGCTCCAGGAGGAGGGGGCGATCATGGCTTCTCCTGATGATGTGATCTACGTCCCATTAGAGACGGGCTACAGCCGGCTCTTTGGCGATACCGCCAACAAGGATGGAAAGAAAACGGTCAACAGTATCATGATCTCGGTCGTCAATGCGGAAGATATGGATGCCGTCTCTGCGCAGACGGAATATATTTTGCGCCGCGCTCATGAACTCAAACCGACCGAAGAAACCGACTTTAATATTCTCGATCAGGCCGATACACTGGAAACCCTGAACACGGTCACGCAAACGCTGACCATCTTTCTCGGTGCGATCGCCGCAATCTCCCTGTTGGTGGGCGGTATTGGAATTATGAATATCATGCTCGTGTCGGTGACTGAGCGTACCAAAGAGATCGGTCTGCGCAAAGCGGTCGGTGCGACGAAGAACCAGATCCTCACGCAGTTTTTGATCGAGACGGTCACATTGAGTTTGCTCGGCGGTATCGTTGGGATCTTGCTCGGTGTGGGTATTGCCCTGGGATTCAGTGTTTCCGGGCTGATCAATTCTGTCATCACCAGCGATTCCATTTTGATGGCATTCTTCTTCGCGCTTGCCATTGGAATCTTCTTTGGCTTGTACCCGGCTTTCCGCGCCGCGTCCCTGCATCCGATGGTGGCGTTGAGATACGAGTAGGAAAAGTCAGAGTGCAGAATTTGGAAATACATTCATTATTCTGCCCTCTTCAATTTATAATTTCCCAATGCCCAAGAAAATCCTACTCATTGATGATGAACCAGAGATCGTGGAGATCTCGCGTGATTATTTCAAAGCCGCGGGATACGATGTGGTCTCAGCCAACAACGGCGTGAACGGTTTACAAACAGCCCGCCGTGAAAAGCCCGATCTTATTGTCCTGGACCTGATGATGCCCGAAATGGACGGACTCGAATTTTGCCGGACCATTCGCCGCGAAAGCGACGTGCCGATCATCATGCTTACAGCAAGGGTGGAAGAGACCGATAAACTCATTGGGCTGGAGATCGGCGCAGATGATTACATCACCAAACCTTTCAGTCCGCGTGAATTAGTGGCGCGTGCCCGGGTGGTGCTTCGCCGCGTCAGCAGTGACTCTGCCGCCGAGATCATCCGCGTGGAAAATGTCTCACTTGACCGGGCGCACTACGAAGTGCAAATTGGTGCGCGCATTATTCAACTCACTCCCACAGAATTCGAGATCATGGCGACTCTCATGAGTCAGCCTGGGCGGATTTTCTCGCGCAGTCAACTGCTCAACGCAGCGCATGGTGTCTCGTTCGAAAGTTATGAGCGCGCCATTGATTCGCACATCCGCAACCTGCGCCATAAACTCGAACCCGACGAACTCATCATCACTGTGCATGGCGTGGGATATAAATTTTTCGCCGAGCCCGGTCGGAGTATGGAGGCGAAATGAAATCATCCGTTCAGGAGATCCGCCGCCGTTTGCTCGCGCTCCTTTTGCGCATCTTTCTTTCAATGATCCTTCTCCTGCTTTTGTTCTTTTTTGTGGGCACGGCGTATGTGCTCACTTATCAACCCGATATCGCAAAAGTGCGTTTTCCATTCGTCAGCACCCTCGAGGGATATTACATCGGTCACGGTAGTTGGGATGGCGTGGAAGCAGTTCTGATCACCGATACTTTCATCCCCATCAACGATTCGCTTCTTCTCGATCGGGATGGGCGCATCATCCTTGACCATGGTTCTGTTTCCACGCCCAGGGTGGGTACGCACTTTGACATTTCTCCACGAGACGCCACCTTCCCCTTGCGTGTAAATGGGGAGGAGGTCGGTGTGCTGACGGTGACTGGGCTCAATGCGCCGCAAAGACTCGCTTTTGCGGCGGGCATTCTTTCTCCGGTGGGGATCGTCACAGGCTTTCTTGCGATCTTTCTGGTTTTGGTTTCGATGCTGCTCGTGCGCCGTTACGTCAACCCGCTGGCAGATGTGATCTACGCCGCACGCTCTGTAGCGGATGGTAAATTGCACACCCGCATCCCAACCGAAGGACCACAGGATCTGCACAGCCTGGCGGAAAGTTTCAATGAGATGGCATCCTCGCTTGAGCGCAACGACAAGGAGCGCCGCGACATGCTCGCAGATATCGCACACGAACTTCGCAATCCGCTGTCTGTGATCCGCGGGCGGCTGGAAGGGATCGTGGATGGCGTGTATCCCGACTCAGGGACGCCCGTGTCAACGGCGCTGGAGCAGACCTATCTGTTGGAAAGACTTGTGGACGATCTTCGCCTGCTCACTCTGGCAGAGTCGCGCCAGCTTCATTTTGAGTCCAAGCCTGTCGATCTGGGAAATCTCGCCGGGCATGTGATCGACCTGTTTCAGGCGGAGGCGAAGGAAAAAAATATTTCACTGACCTTGAATCTTGGTTCTGCGGATCTGGTCGTGAATGCCGATGCTCAACGCACCGAGCAGGTCATTGCCAACCTGGTCAATAACGCGTTGCGGTACATTCCCGAGCATGGCAGGGTGTGGATCGACATCCACGCGGACGGTGAGGCAGTGACCTTGTCGGTCAATGACAACGGCGGAGGAATCCCCGAGGCAGACCTGCCCTTTATCTTTGACCGTTTCTGGCGCAAGGACAAATCCCGTTCACGCAATACGGGCGGAACCGGTCTTGGCTTGGCGATCACCAAACAATTGGTCGAAGCCCAAGGCGGGAATATCGATGCGCATAACAACCAGCGATCAGGCGGTTTGCAAGTGACCGTGAAGTTGAAGAAATGATTGACCAGAATCAAAAAGCCGCGCGTTCGCGCGGCTTTTTGATTCTGAGTAATTTTATTTGCGATTGAGCAGCCCAAGCAGCCAGAGGAAAACCACTGCGCCGATGATCGCGACCACAAGGCTGGGAAGATTGAAACCGGTCACACCTTCCGCGCCGAAAAAGTCCATGATGTAGCCGCCGATGAAAGCGCCCACGATGCCGGTGACGATGTTTGCGATGGCGCCCATCTTTTTGTTCTTACCCATGAGGATGCTCGCGATCCAGCCTGCAAGCGCACCAAAAACGATCCAGACGAATATATTCATTCATGCCTCCAAAAAAGTGATGTAATTAATTATAAAACAGTCTCGTGTCAGGTGACCAGATGCGCAGGTAAATGGTCGGTGCGGTTGATGTAGCAAACAGTCACCTTGTCTGTTTCAAAGTCGATGCGGCTGATCGAGCAGTTATTAAGCAGGAACCATGATCTCATATCATGCGCGGCTTGCCGCCACGGCAGTTGAAGAATGGCAGACAGGAACCGCACAAAGAATCCGCCGTGGCTGACAAAGGCAATGCGTTCCTGAGGCTGACCTTCCTTGTCACCGTGCCGCCGAAGCAATTCTGCGAGAACCATGTCAGCCCGCGGCTGGCGTTCCTCTTCACTTTCAAATGGACGGTTCCACCAGCCCAATTCGCCGTAATCCTTGGGCAGCTTGAGTTCTGGAAAATTCCTTTCAAAGAAGGAACGAGGATGCCCGGATAAGCCTTTATGGTTTTCCTCTTTTTCACGCGCGTAAATACCGCCCTCCTCGTGAATGTCAACCCATGCTTCAAAAGGGACTCCGCTCAAAGCGCGGGCAGTGGGTGAGCCGGTCGCGACCGCCCGCTCCATGAGACTGGTGTAGATATGACTGAATCCAAAACCATATTGATTTTGAATGTTCCATTCATTGGGGTGCGTGATATGTTCTTTGGATTTGAGAAACCTTGCCAAATGTTCTGCCTGCTCAAGACCGATTTCTGTCAGGTATGGGTCGGGATTTTCCTTGTATTCCTTGTTATCCCAATTCGCGTTATTGATGGATTGTCCGTGCCGAATAAAGTAAAGTTGCATGTTGGGAGATTTATGCCTTCTATTTGAATTTTATTTTTACCTGCGTATGGTCGCATCTCGCTCAGGTCCCACCCCGATCCATTTTACGGGGACGCCTGATTCTGCTTCGATCATTTTTACGTAGCTCTGGGCATTCGCTGGCAGGTCTTCAAAGGACCGCGCTTTGCTGATATCTTCTTTCCAGCCTTTGAATGTCTTGTATTCTAGTTCAACCTCGCTGAGGCTGTAGGCATCCAGATCGGCATAGCGGACCGATTCTCCGTTCAGTTTATACCCGACACATACCTGCACTTCATCCAGTCCGCTCAACACATCGAGTTTGGTCAGGCAGAGTTCGGTGACACCGCTAAGCTGCGCGGCGGTGCGCACGATCTCCAGGTCCAGCCAGCCCACGCGGCGGATCCGTCCTGTGGTTGCAGCGACCTCACCAAATTGTTCGTAGACTGCGCTTTTGGTGTCGAGAATTTCGGTAGGTAATGGGCCGGCTCCGACTCTTGTCGTGTAGGCTTTTGTCACACCGATCACATTGGTGATGTATCGCGGCGGGATGCCCAGCCCGGCAGAGGCGGCAGAAGGGATCGTGGTTGAAGCCGTCACGAAGGGATAGGTTCCCCAATCGGTATCGAGAAAAGTTCCCATGGCTTGCTCGAGCAGAAAGTTCTTGCCTTCCTTCAGGCCGTCCTGCACGAGGGAGAATAATTCCTTGAGGTAGGGTTTTACCTTGGCGTAGTATCCACGATAGGTATCGCGTATCTCTTCAAAGTTCAGTGCTTGTCCGCCCAAAGCCACAATGATCTTGTTCTTCAATGTGAGCTGCACTTGCAGTCTTTGCTCGAACATATCGCTCTTGAAATCAGTCCAACGGATGCCGTTGTAGCTGACCTTGTCAGCAAAGACCGGTCCGATCCCGCGGCGGGTGGTGCCGGTTGCTCCGGCGCCTTTAGCTTCTTCATAAAGTCCGTCCAATATCTTGTGATACGGCATGATGATATGCGAGCGCGGGGAGACCCACAAACGTCCATTCACATTCACGCCCGCCTTGTTGAGCATTTCGATCTCATCGATCAGGACCTGCGGGTCGATCACGACTCCGCCGCCGATCAGCCCGACCGTGTTTTGGGCGAAGATCCCTGAAGGGACAAGATGGATCTTGAAAGTTCCGAACTCATTGATCACGGTGTGTCCCGCGTTGTTACCGCCGTTGAAGCGTGCTACATAATCCACCTGCTCAGCGAGAAAATCCACCGCCTTGCCTTTCCCCTCGTCGCCCCATTGGGAGCCGATCACTGCTGTGACTGTCATACATCCTCCGATCCTTGATATAAAAACATCTAGACTGACCGTCACGGATTATAATTCGGGCGGTTCAATTTCAGAGGAGAGAATATGAAGATATTGCCTGATACCGCTTTGACCTATGACGACGTTCTGCTTGTGCCTCAACATTCGGCTGTCGATTCGCGCCGCCTGCTTTCGACCCAGACTAAATTAACAAAACAGATCCCATTGCAGATCCCGATCGTTTCTGCGAACATGGATGTGGTCACCGAGAATGAAATGGCGATCGCGATGGCGCGTGAAGGCGGCATTGGCATCATTCATCGATTTTTATCCATTCCCGAGCAGGCGCGTCAGATCGAACGCGTGAAAAAATCAGAATCCTTCATCGTGGAAAAGCCCATCACGATGTCACTTTCTCATACGGTTGGCGACCTGCGAAGTCTGGTCTCAGACACAGGGACGGGCGGCATCCTTATTTTGGATGGAGACGAAAAACTGGTAGGGATCGTCACCACCCGCGATCTTTTGTTTGAAGATGACCTGTCGAAGCCTTTGAGCGCGGTCATGCAGAAGAAGGTCATCTCCGCTGCTCCGAACATCACTTTGAAAGAAGCAGAGAAGTTGCTCCACGATCACCGGGTGGAGAAGCTGCCTCTTGTGGATGCGAATGGTCGTGTGGCGGGGTTGGTTACTCTGAAAGATATTATGAAGATCACCAAATATCCCAAGGCTACAAAAGATCCGCGCGGACGTTTGATGGTTGGAGCGGCGGTCGGCGTGCGAGACAAGGAAATGCGCCGGGTAGAGTCCGCGCTTCAGGCGGGCGCAGATTGCATTGTGGTGGATATCGCTCATGGCGATTCGAATTTGGAACTTGAAATGATCAAGAGTATTCGTACGCACTTTCCCGATGCGCAAGTGATCGGTGGGAATGTTGCTACAGCCGACGGTACAAAACGACTCATTGACGCGGGCGTGGATGCGGTGAAGGTGGGGGTTGGTCCCGGCTCGATCTGCATCACCCGACAGGTGGCAGGCTCAGGCGTGCCGCAGCTTACTGCGGTGATCGAATGCTCGAAGGCGGCGGAAGATGCCGGTATCCCGATCATTGCGGATGGAGGCATCCGTCATCCCGGCGATGTTGCCAAAGCCATTGCTGCTGGAGCGCATTCGGTGATGATCGGCAGTCTGCTGGCTGGGACCGATGAAAGCCCAGGCATGATCATGACCCGCCGCGGACATCGCTATAAGGCGTCGCGCGGCATGGCTTCTCGCGAGGCAAACATAGACCGCAATCGCAAGGAAGGCAATGACCTGACCCAGGAGGAGATCGAAGAGTATGTTGCCGAGGGTGTGGAGGCTGCGGTGCCGTATCGCGGCAAGGCGCGCGAGGTGCTCACTCAGCTCGTTGGTGGTTTACAATCAGGCATGAGCTACAGCGGAGCGACCTCGCTCGATGATTTCCGTCAAAGGGCTGTCTTTGTTCGTATGACTGGTGCAGGACTGAAAGAGTCCGGTCCGCATGATGTGGAAGTATTGGGCTGAGAATGCAATTGGAAGGACGAGAATTATCCTTCCAGCCCTCGAAATTAACTTTTAACCTGTAACCTTAACCTTCATCCATAAAGGAGAATCTAATGACAAACCAGGAAACACAGAATTGGATCGAAAAAGATAAGAAGCAGCTTCACCCGACTTATCATCCCAAGACCCATGCGAATCCGCTGGTGATCGAGCGGGGAGAGGGTGTTTGGCTGCACACCACAGACGGTCAGAAGATCCTTGACGGCATGGCAGGACTTTGGAATGTCAACGCGGGGTATGGGCGCGAAGAGATCGCGAAAGCCGCCTACGACCAGATGAAGACGATGTCATTCACTTCGAATTTTTCCGGCATGACCAACCTGCCTTCCATTACCCTTGCGGACAAACTTGCCGGTTTTGCCTACGAAGGTTTGAATACGACCTTCTTCACCTCCGGCGGTTCGGAGGCGAACGACTCTGCATTCAAGACCGCGCGCTATTATTGGAAGCGCAAGGGCAAGCCCGGAAAATATAAAGTGATCGCCCGCCGCGGCTCGTATCACGGCATTACTCTGGCGGCGACCTTCGCCACGGGACTCGAAAAATATCACACCATGTTTGGACCGGCGATGGATGGCTTTTCTCACATCCCTGCTCCGAATCCGTACCGCTATGAAGGCAAGCTCAAGGACGGTGAGACGGTGGGGCAGGCTGCGGCACGCGAATTGGAAGAAGCGATCCTGCGTGAAGGCGCGGATACTGTTGCGGCGTTCATCGCTGAACCGGTGATGGGCGTGGGTGGAGTGATCGTTCCCCCGGCAGATTACTTCCCGCTTGTGCGGCAGATCTGTGACAAATACGAAGTGCTCTTCATTGCAGACGAGGTCATCACAGGCTTTGGTCGCACGGGTGAGTGGTTTGCCCTCAAACATTGGAATGTCAAACCTGATATTCTTTCCTTTGCGAAAGCGGTCACGAGCGGATATGCCCAATTGGGCGGCATTCAGATCTCGGATGAAATCCGCGAGACGATGGAATCTGCGGCAGATAGCGAAGCGTACATGCATGGCTACACTTATTCCGGTCACGCCATGGCTTGTGCTGTCGGTCTGAAGAACATTGAGATCATGGAACGAGAAAATTTCCCGAAGCGTGCGCGTGAATTGGGCAAGCGTCTTCATGATGGACTCAAGTCATTGATGGAAGAATTTTCCTTCATCGGCGATGTGCGTGGGCTGGGATTAGTCTGCGGTGTGGATATCGTCTCAGACAAAGAGGCTCGCACCAGCGACCTTGCCAAGACAATGCAGATCTTCAAGGCAGCGCAGGAACGCGGTCTGCGTTCCCGCCCGCTGGGAAGCACACTGGCTTTCTCGCCCCCAATTTCCATCACCGAAGATGAGGTGGATGAGATCATCAAGCGCCTTGGCGCCGCAATGGATTCGGTTTAGGTAATGGTAACAAGGGACAGGTTGTAGACTCTTTTTTCCTTCAACCTGTCCCTTTCAGCCTTCAACTCGTTATGTCTGTCTATCTTCACGATATTCCCCTTTCACAAGCACAAGCTAGATTTAGAGAAGCCATGCAAGACGCTGACCTCTGGCGTGTGCTAGGTTTTGAGCTGATCCCGCTCGATGAGAACGCGCTGGGTCGGGTAACCGCCGAGCCGATCTGGGCGGAGATCTCTTCGCCGCATTATCATGCTTCCGCGATGGATGGCTTTGCTGTTCGCGCTGTCTCCACCAGCGGAGCGATGCCATCTGTTCCGGTTACTTTGTTCACCGGACCAGAAGCACAATATGTCGACACCGGCGACCCGCTGCCCGAATGGGCGAATGCGGTCATCCCGATCGAGAATGTTGAATCGCTCGACGAGTACGAACAGATCACCCGCGAGATCCGCAAGCCCAAGTCCATTCGGATTCGCGCTGCTGTTGCCCCGTGGAGTCATGTCCGCCCGCTGGGTGAAGACATCGTGGCGACCCAGCTTGTTTTGCCCGCGGGACATTCCCTGCGTCCGGCGGATTTGGGCGCCATTGCCGCGTCGGGACATCAAACCATTCGCGTCTCTCGCAAGCCGAAAGTTGCTATCCTGCCAACCGGCACGGAGTTAGTCCCGATCGGGTCCAAACTAAAATCTGGCGACATCCTTGAGTACAACTCACTGGTGATGGCGGCGCAGATCAAGGCAATGGGCGGCGAGCCGACCCGTTACCCGATCACCAAAGATGACTTTGACCTGATCTGCGAACGTGTGCAGGAAGCCGCACAAACCCATGATCTTGTTTTGCTTAATGCGGGGTCATCTGCCGGCGCGGAGGATTTTTCGTCCAAAGTGGTTGAAAAGCTCGGCACACTTTTGGTGCATGGTGTGGCAGTTCGCCCGGGGCATCCGGTGATCTTGGGAATGGTGAACCGGGAGAGTACGAACCCCTCATCGCTTGTTCCCATCATCGGTGTTCCCGGTTATCCCGTCTCTGCCGCATTGACCGTGGATATTTTTGTTGAGTCGATCATAGCCAAATGGCTTGGGCGCAGACCGCTTGAACTTCCCACGGAGACGGCCACCCTCACACGTAAACTGGTTTCGCCTGCCGGCGATGACGACTTTGTCCGCGTGGCGGTTGGGCGGGTGGGAGATAAACTGCTCGCCGCGCCATTGTCCCGTGGAGCGGGAGTCATCACCTCGCTGGTCCAAGCAGATGGATTGGCTCTTCTTCCAAGCGGGGTGCAAGGCATGGATGCGGGTGAGCAGGTCAAGGTCCATTTGTATCGCAGCAAGGCTGAAGTGGAGCGCACGATTTTCTGCATCGGCTCACATGACATGACCCTTGATCTGATGGCTCAATTCCTCGCGGGGTACGACCGCAGGCTCGCATCGGCGAACGTTGGTTCGCAGGGCGGGCTGGTGGCTCTGCGGCGCGGAGAGGCGCACATGGCTGGTTCGCATCTGCTCGACCCGAAGGACGGCGAATATAATATTTCATACATTCGCCAATACATGCCCAATATCCCTGTCAAAGTGATGACCCTCGTCGGGCGTGATCAGGGTTTGATCGTAAAGAAGGGCAACCCCAAGCAGATCAAATCTCTGGGAGACCTCACCAAGCCGCAGGTTCAGTTCGTGAACCGCCAGCGCGGAGCGGGTACGCGCGTCTTATTGGATTATCATTTGAACTTATTGGGGATACCCGCTGATTCCATCCTCGGCTATACTCAAGAGGAATACACTCATCTGGGTGTGGCGGCGGCGGTGGCGTCAGGCCGCGCAGATTGCGGGTTGGGAATTGCGGCGGCAGCGCAGGCATTGGATCTGGATTTTGTGCCGCTCTTTCAGGAACGATACGACCTGGTGATTCCCAAGATCCACGCAGAAAGCGACCTGCTCGCTCCTCTCTTTGACCTTGTGGCTGGGGATGGCTTTCGAAGTGCAGTTTCCAAGCTGACGGGCTACGACGTCTCGGCGATGGGCAGAATTATTTTGGAGGACTAAGTATGGATGGATTGATCATTGACGATAACCGAAACACAGCCGATGCTTTGCATCAAATGTTCGAGATCTTAAACCTGCCTTCGAAGGTGGCTTACGGTTCGAGCGCGGCGATCTCGATGTTGGGAAAGTTCGTGCCGAGTTTCATTTGCCTCGACATCAACATGCCCGGCGTGGACGGCACGGAGATCCTGGCTTATCTGCGCCGTGAACCGCGGTTGATGAAAGTGCCTGTGGTAGTGGTCACCTCAGATGACCAGCCCGAGACTCGTACGCGGGTGATGAAAGGCGGCGCGCAGGCGGTTTTGGTAAAGCCCGCCACACTGGATGCTCTTGAAGGTGCGTTGAAAAAAGCAGGCGTGCTGAAATAATCGAACATCGAACAATGAAAAATCCCCGCCTTGAAAGCGGGGATTTTTTTATGGCTTATGGCGCAGGCCATGGGATGGTTGCCGGCTTTGAGAAGCCGTGTTTTTCCACGGTGTAGATCACACCCTCCGATGGCAGCGGGCACCCCGGTTCGTCTCTGACCGTGTAACTTGTGTTGTATTGTTCGGGGTAGGAATAAGTCCACCATAGATAAAGCCCATCCTGACAAACAAAAGCAATGATCAGGTAACCCCGGTCTTTATCTTTCGTCATTTGCACCTGATCCCAAGTGATCGTTACCTCGTCACCATTGCGGGAGGCGTTCACATTCGAGGGCGGACCGTACTGGTTGTAGCCGATCGAAAGCAGATCGAGTTCTTTATTGAGAATGGTGCTTACATCCCCGACCACATCCACCACGGATGGCGCGACCCAACAGAAGTAATCCAGTTTTTCGAACTTGATGTACAACCACGAACTGTATTCATACCGCCCGCGGACAGTGCCAATATCACCAGGGTAGAGATCTGCGGCGTGCAGGAAAGCAACCGAAGGTCCATAACGGCAATGCGCCTGTTTATTGACAGTTACAGATGGGAAGGCAAAGGTCGGCGTTGGGGTAATGCTTGGCGTGAAAGTGATGGTTGGGGTCAATGTGAGGGTTTCTGTGGCGGTTGGCTGCGGCGTGAATGTGGAAGTGGGGAGGGCGGTCTCTGTTGGGGGGAGTTCTGTGTGAGTGGCAGTTGGCTCGGTCACCTGCGCTGGCAGGCTGCAAGCGAGCATGGCGAAAGCCGTGAACAGTGCGGCAAGTTTTGTTCTCATTTGAAATTCTCCACTAAAGTGACGATGTTCGTGCCGAGCTCCGCATTGGCATAGCCGCCTTCCATGATGATGACCGTCGGCAGACCGAGGCTGGCGATTCGTTTACCTATCTCTGCAAATCCATTTTGGGTGACATGGAATTTTCCAAGCGGGTCGCCATCGAAGGTGTCCATGCCTGTAGAGAGGACAAGGTAATTCGGCGAAAATTTCTGGATCATGGCTAGCGCTTCATCCAGTGCTGAAAGATATTCCGCGTCACCTGTGTCTGCGGGCAGCGGGAAGTTTTTGTGAAAGCCAAGTCCCTTGCCTGCGCCGGTTTCGTCCGCGAAGCCGATGAAATGCGGGTATTCATAGTCCGGGTCGCCGTGGATGGAAATAGTCAGCACATCATTACGCTCGTAGAAAATATCCTGTGTGCCGTTGCCGGCGTGGTAATCAATATCGAGTAAAGCAACCTTTGCTTTGGATGCCAGCCAGTTTGCGGCGACGGAGGCGTTGTTGATGAAACAATATCCGCCTGCATAATCCCGTCCGGCGTGATGTCCCGGTGGGCGGCATAATGCGAAGGATGAATCTTGAGTGTCGAAGGATGACGCCGCCGCGCTCAAAGCGCAGTTCGCCGATGCAAGCGCGGCAGAATAAGTCGCCTCCACGATGCAGGCGGATAAGTCCATAATGTAGTAGCCCGCTTTTCCAAGCAGAGTGCTTGGCACTCGCGGCGATCTTCGCAAAGCAAAGGTCGCCGGCAGGAAGGCATTCTGCTCGGGAGAAGCGGCAACCTCGGGGTCAGAGTCCAGCCACTCGGTCCATGCAGATGCGAGAAAGGCGATGTACTCCCTGTCGTGCACAGCGAAGATCGGGTCCAGCCCAAAATCGGTAGGCTGAACAAAATCCGCCCAATCTGTCTTGCGCAGCGCCGCCAAAATTTTATCCATGCGGTCTGGGTTCTCGAGATACGGCACACGCTTGCCGCCGTCGAACACTTCAAAGGGCGGGTAATGCTTGCGGTGAGTTTCGGAATAAAATATTTTCATGGTAAGACAATTTTACCTTCAAGCGTCATGGAAGACGGAGGAAACAATGGATGTATTCGATGCAATTCATGGACGAGTAACAGTAAATAAGGTGAAGCAGGATGAACTTCCGCGCGAGGTGATCAAAAAACTCTTGAGCGCCGGTGCGCAGGCTCCGAATCACTATAAGGCGAGACCGTGGCGTTTTGTTGTATTGACAGGGGATGGACGTAAAAAACTTGGGGATGTAATGTCCGCATCTTTTCTGGACCGTAATCCTGCTGCGCCTGCAGAAGGATTGGACAAGACCCGGGCGTTGCCGCTCCGCGCTCCTGTGGTCATCGCTGTCGGCGTGGATAAGCCTTATGATACAAAAGTGATCGAGGTGGAAAACATTGCGGCCGCATCAGCCGCCTGCCAGAATATTTTACTTGCTGCTCACGCGTTGGGCTTGGGCGCGATCTGGCGCACAGGGGAATGGGCGCGTGATGAAAAGGTGAAGGAATTTCTTGGGTTTGCCAAAGACCAACATATTATTGGATTTATCTATGTCGGTTACCCTGAAAGTTTGCCAGAACCATACACGCGGGCCGGTTTTGAAGATCGAGTGACATGGATGGAATAACCAAAATGATAAAAACGGCGGAGATATCTCCGCCGTTTTTATCATTTACAGGTCTTCAAGAATTTGGAGCATCAAGTCAGGGCGGTCGGTGATGATCCCGTCCACGCCCCAGGTGATGAATTTCTTCATGGTCTCTTCGTCGTTGATGGTCCAAGGTTCTACTGCAATATTGCGTTCGTGTGCCGCCTTCACGAATGCGGGAGTCATAACCGTGATCCCGCTGGATTCCTCTGGCACTTGCAGCGAAAAGAATTTTGGAGAGTAGAAGCCGCCGAGGAACGGCTTGGTGAGCAGTACAAAAACGGTAGTCTCATTTTTGGCGCTGGAGGTCGCCACCTCGGGGCATTCAGCTCGGAATTCTTTCAGCCTGTCATCATGGAAGGATGCGATCAGCACTTTATCTTGCATGGTGTGTTTTCGAATGAGGTTGCAGAAGGGCTTGCTAATTGAAGCATTGGTCTTTTTGATCTCAATGGTCATGCGCATGTTCGGGAATGCTTGAAAGACTTCTTCCAGAGTGGGGACAGTGACTCCCTGCCCGCGAAATGGGAAGGTTGCACCTTCATCAGGAGTCCAATCGTAGCCGGCATCGAGTTGTTTGATCTCATCCAATGTCATGGATTCGATCTCGCCTGTGCCGTCTGTGGTGCGGTCCACGGTTTCATCGTGCATCAGGACAAGCACACCGTCCTTGGTGATATGAGCATCCATTTCAAGGACGTCCACACCCATGTCTGCCGCATTCTGGAAGGCGAACATCGTGTCGCCGGGCCAGAGTCCATCTCCGCCTTGGTGGGCGATGACGAGCGGATGGTCTGAATCTGCCGAGTAGTAGGGATGGTCCGCTGCGGGCTTTGAAGTTAGTCGAAACACAGCAAGGATTGTAAGTATGACAAGAATGATTTTGTGCCAGGTTTTCAATTTCATTTTGTTTCTCCGTAACAGGTTTGTCGCTGGATTGTACCCGCATTGTTTTTCATTTGACATGTGCTATTTTTTCACGTATAAGTGGCTTAATCACAAAATATTTGGAGGCAAACATGTTGGCTTTACGATTATTGTCCGAGGGTGGGGAAGGTCCTGATACAACCCTTCAGTGGCTGCTGATGGTGGGTATTGCGTTCTTTTTCCTTATGGTAATTGTCGGATGGTGGAGCAGCTCAAGAAAACAGAGCCAGCCCGAGGTTAAGCAGGAAGCGCATGGACATCATGTGGAGAAGCAAGCAGATGACCTTGTGAAGATCGAAGGGATCGGTCCCAAGGTGGCAAAACTTCTGAACGGGGCAGGAATCACGACTTTTGAGCAATTGGCTCATTCAAATTCTGCCGAAATTCAAAAATTGCTCAATGAAGCCGGAATGCAGATGATGAATCCCGAGGGCTGGATCGACCAGGCAAAACTGGCAGCCAAGGGCGATTGGAAGTCATTTGAAAAACTGCAGGGTGAATTGAAGGGCGGGCGGAAGAAATAACCCAATAAAGTGCCTGTACTTAAGCTCTGTACTTATATTCACAAGCACGATATAATACCGTCCGTTAATCTCAAAACATAAATAAACCCTGGAGGTAGAAAATGAAGAAAGTACTGTTTGCTGTTTTAGTGTTGGCTGCTTTTGTTTTGGCGGCTTGCGGTGGGTCTGCTGCTCCCGCCACCCCGGCGCCTGTTCCTGCTGAATACGCCGGCATGACCAGCCCGCTTGGTCCCGACGCCGCTGCTGCGGGCGCGGAAATTTACAAGGTCAATTGCGAATCCTGCCATGGTCCCAAAGGCTACGGCGATGGTCCTGCCGGTGCGGCTCTCGACCCGACACCCAAGAACCTGACCGAACTCACCCCGCTCGTGGGCGATGACTTTCTTTATTGGCGCGTGAACACCGGTAAGGAAGGCACCTCCATGGTCGCTTGGAAGGGCGTTTTGACCGATGAGCAGATCTGGCAGGTTGTGGCTTACGTCCGCACACTGAAATAATCAAGTTGCTTACAAAAACAGCACACTCAATATTGAGTGTGCTGTTTTTGTTTACCGTTATATAATATTATCAAAATTTTTAGAAAGTAAACAAGGAGTCGATAATGCCCATTTCCAATGGAATTCCCGCACCTGAATTTGAGATTTTCGATGATACCAATACCCTTCGCAAGCTTTCTGATTATCGCGGCAGAAGCATTGTGCTTTATTTTTATCCAAAGGATGACACTCCGGGATGCACAAAAGAGGCTTGTAACTTCCGTGATGATTACTCGGCTTTTGAGAAAGCGGGGGTGGTTGTTTTGGGTATCAGCCCCGATTCTGTTGCTTCGCATGTGAAGTTCAAAACCAAGTATCAACTACAGTTTCCATTGCTCGCTGATGATGGTCACAAGGTTTGTGACTTGTATCAGGTCTGGGGTCCGAAAAAGTTCATGGGGAAATCTTACGAGGGCGTTTTGCGAACGACCTTTTTGATCGATGCCCAGGGTGTCATCAAAAAAGTCTATGAGAACGTTCGACCCGCCGAGCATAGTGCTGAGTTGTTAAAGGACCTGGCTGGATAATATGTCGAGAAAAATCTTTGAAATTCCTGTTTTGATCGCTGCCGTTTTTCTTGCCGCTTGCGCTTCACCTGCTTCAGTGCCAGTTGCAACCCAAGGTCAAGAACAGCCTCAATCATCAGTCCCGACCGAAGAGGTGATGATCGCCCAGCCTTTGTGGTCGGCGCAAACAACTGCGGCGGTGAATGCTTCTCCCATTGTCGCCGGTGATCTGGTCATTGTGCCTACAGCCGATGGGGTCATCCACGCCATTGATGCACGGAGCGGAAAGTCGGTCTGGTCTTTTTCTGAATTAAAAGCCTGGGATGCTTCAGTCAATGCGGATTCCGAAAAGGTGTGCGCCGGGGCGGAAGGGAAGAAGGTCTTTTGCCTGGATTTGAAAACAGGCAG
>JAGNWT010000057.1:0-10863 GCA_017985935.1 Anaerolineales bacterium
TCGGTCATCACCACAGGCAGGCGCGCCCTGAGTGCGGACGAGTGGGATGAAGATGTCTTCTGGCTGTGTGGGCCGCAAGCACTCTCTGCAGGGCAGGCATCGCTTGAACAAACCGACAGCAGTTTTCTGATCGGTGGCGTTCACATCCTGCATGGAGATCATGGCAAGGCTGTTATTCGCTGCACAGATTTTCAGGCGCGCCCATCGCATGCTGACCAACTCCACATGGACTTGTGGCTTCATGGTCATAACATTGCCTGTGACGCGGGCACTTATCTCTACAATGGCGTTGGAATGTGGATGAACGGACTGGCGCACACGCCCGTGCATAATACTGTCACCGTGGACAGCAAAGACCAGATGACGAAATTCAGCCGTTTTATCTGGATAGATTGGTCAAAGGGGAAGGTTCTTCGGCACACAAAAAATCTCTGGCAGGGAGAGCATGACAGCTACGCACCTGTCTGCCACAAACGCACAGTGCGGTCTCTCGAAGGAGACCGCTGGCTGGTCGTGGATTACCTCGAGGCCAAAGAAGTCCATCGCTATTCGCTGCACTGGCTGTTGAGCGATGTGCCGTTCATGGAAAATAAAAACTCGATCCACTTGAATTATGGATCGAGGGTTTATGAAGTGCAAACAGGGATGACGGAAGGGGATGGGAAGTTTTCGGTTGTCCGCGCGGACCCCAACTCTACGCGCGGATGGCGTTCACGATATTACGGTCACAAAGAGCCTGCGCTCTCGCTCATGCTCGAAGCGACTCGGTGTCACGCTTGCTTTTGGACTTTCTTTGGTTATGAAGGGGATGAGGTCAAGGCAGAAGGGAATACCCTTTGGGTGAATAAAGCCGAGATCGAGCTCGATCGAAGTTGATCACTCTTTCTCGGTCAGGTAATGGATCAGCACCAGCCCCAAGCCAAGAAAAAGCGGAACGAAGCCGCCCAGCATCCACGGTCCGAGATGAAGCGGGTAATTCTCACCAGAGTCAAAACCCAATGGATAGAGTCCCAATGATAGGGCGATCCCAATCGCAGCGATGGCGATTCCCCATCTTAATAAACCTTTGCCAGATTTTTTCTCAGGGCGGGTCAATCCCTTTTCGGCGAGTGCGATGGTTTCTTTGTAGCTCATATAGCGGCTGAACGCCAGGAAACCAAAGATGATGGCGAGGACGGCGACGATACCGAGACAGGGGATTAGGTCATTCATACAAAGTCCTTTGACAAAAAATCAGGGCTTGGAGAATTTCTCCAAGCCCTGTAATTTTACTTGATGGTGGTGATGTCTATCGCACCGTTGTTTGTTTTGACGGTCAGTTGTGCGCCGCCTCCGTTCATACTTCCTGTTTGATGATTTTTCTCCCCGTCACCATCGAGCGTGACTGTGATTGGGATGTCTGAACTGATGCTACCCAGATCGGTGTTGAGATCAACGTTCAGTTCAGAGTCAGCCGGGATGGCAAGCGTGATGCCGCCGAAGTCTGACTGCATGGTGTGCGGACCTTCTCCAAGCGAGCCACTGAAATCCACGCCGCCGCTATTGCTTTTGAGGTCAACCGTCACGTTCTCTGCGTTCTTAATATCGATGCTGCCGAAGTCGGTCTGTGCTTTGATGCTTCCTTTGGCGCCATCGACGGTGATGCTGCCGCTGTTTGAGTCGAGGTCATAGGAACCAGCCATCACTTGGTCCAACTCGATATCGCCGAAGTCGTTCGTGATGATAAGTGCGCCGCGGATATTGACTTTAGTTAGAGACACTTTGCCGCTGCTGGATTCTATGGTGGTGCTGGCTGCCGAGCCGTTGTCGATGGTGACATTGCCGAAGTCAGAATTTGAGAAGATCTCTCCGGTTGCACGTACATTGGTCAGCGTGAGCGAGCCGCTGCTCGAGTTGATGTTGATGTCCTTGCCGTTGACCTTTTCCAGCGTGATCTTTCCGAAATCTGCTGTGATCTGCACGTCCTGTGAACCTGCGTCCACATTGCTGATCGTTATCTCACCGCTTGAGTTATCCAACGTTAACGCCCCTTCGATGTTTTGTACTGTCACATCGCCGAAATCGCTGGAAATATCAACAGTTCCTTTCACATCAGAAACATCCACAGTGCCAAAGCCATTTTCAATGTCAACCACTGTTTCTGTTGGGACAGTCACGATCAAGTCCACGGTGTTCACTTCCCGAGTTTGGCGTCCATCCAGCTTGTAAATGAAAGTAATTTTGTTGCCATTCTGTTTCAATTCATATTTGATGCCTTTCAGCGCTTCTTCCGCTCGGGCATCGTTGCTGCCATAGCCTGTTTTGACGATCTTGACTTCCACCGCCTCCACATCCGCACCGACGATGGATACATCGCCCGCATCATCATCCACGCTGAGAATTACCGACTCCTTCGCGTCGACCTTCAAGGTCTTACTCTCTTCTGCAGCAGCAGAGACAAGCGGAACGTTGAATACCGCGAAGTCCGCGCCGCGCACGGCAAAAAATACAACGGCTCCAATCCCTGCCAATACGAACAGCAAGGCGACGACTAATATACCAATCACTACGGGTCTTTTCATTTTGTTGCTCCTTATGTTATGTTTCTATTAGCTTTGACAGGCATTTTGGAAAAAAGTTTCAGAGTCGAACGATGGATCCTGGAAATAACAATTTTCTCGTCAATCGTCCATAGAGTGAAACTTTTCCCTAATTCCCCTGTCTAACTAGTAGACCCATCATGCCTACCCCCGAGCAACTCCTCATCCAGAAAGCGCAAAAAGGCGACCCTGATGCCTTTGCCGCGCTTGTGAATGAACACCAACAATATGTCTATAACCTTGCCCTGCGCGTTGTCAAAGATGAGAACGAAGCGCTCGATCTGGCACAGGAGACCTTCGTGCGCGCCTGGACGGCGCTGCCAAACTTCAAAGGTCAATCCCAGTTCCGCACCTGGCTGTATCGTATTGTCACCAACCTGTGCTACAACCGTTTGCCCAATTTGCGTCGCTCCCTCAACGACCTCGGCGACGACATGATGGAAGACATTCCCGAATCTCATATCGAAACCCCTGCACAAATCTTTGAGTCGAATGAAACCAAAAGCCACTTGCAACACGCCATTGAAAATCTCGAATCGAATTACCAATTGCTCATCACCCTCAGATACCAAAACGAACTCTCTTACGAAGAGATCGCTTCGACTCTTAATTTGCCGTTGGGTACTGTTAAGACAGGCATTTTTCGTGCCAAGGAACAACTCCGCAAGTCGCTCGCCCAATTGGAGGAATCATGGATAACCGCCTAGAACAAGATGCGTTCATTGAAGAT
Organism: Anaerolineales bacterium; assembly: GCA_017985935.1. Taxonomy (GTDB): domain Bacteria; phylum Chloroflexota; class Anaerolineae; order Anaerolineales; family Villigracilaceae; genus Villigracilis. The sequence goes on from JAGNWT010000057.1 coordinate 3,310, forward strand.
GCGCTCAAATCCCAGCCGCTAGCATCCATGCCGCGCAATATCACGTTCGATGTTATGTCGCGCATTCAAGTGGAGCAACGCCCCGTGTTGGTTACGTGGAATGATTTTGCGATTGCGCTTGTTATTGCATTAACAATGGGAGCGTTATTTATAACCGCTCAAAGCCTGCCGCCTATTGCGTTGACAAAACTTCGCATTCAAGGCATTCTGCTTTATCAAGATTTCATCGTCAACGCCCGCTGGCTTGTGCCTTCGTTGTTTTTCAGCGGCGCAGCCTTGCTTTCTGGTTTTGCGATCCCCGCTTTAATAAAAATGACCGTGAACCAAAGTCCACGGTCAAATCTTTAGGAAACTATTTTCTAGTCGAGTCTTTGCAGGATATGACTGACCGCAGTGGATGCCGGTCCGCCGAGGGATTGGATCAACCCGAACCTTGCGTCCGCGATCTGATTCGCTCCCGCCTGACCCCGTAACTGGATCGCTGCTTCGACAGCCTGATACACCCCCGCGGCTCCGCCGGGGAATCCGCGGGCTTTCATGCCGCCCATCGTGGCGCAGGGGATTTTTCCCTTCAGCCCGATCGAGCCGTCTGCGGCGAGTTTCCAGCCTTTGCCTTTGATCGCAAATCCCACGGCTTCCAATTGCAATGCGGCGTAAATGCTGAACGCATCATGATATTCAAAGAAGTCAATGCCATCGAGGGTAAGCCCGACTTGCTTCATCGCCTTGCCTGCGGAAAGTTGAGCGGTGTCAAAGTACAGCATGTCCTTGCGGTCGTGTAATGCAAGAGTGTCAGACGCTGCGGCGGAGCCGGCGATCTTGACGAGCGGGTTCTTGAAATCGGACGGGAGCAGGTCGCGGCGGGTGAGAACGAGCGCGGCAGCGCCATCCGCATTGGGTGCCATGTCGAACATGTTAAGCGGGTCGCTGACCATTTCCGCTTTGGCGTAGGTTTCTGCTTTGATCGCCTTGCGGAACATGGCTTGTTTGTTGGCCACGCCGTTGGCATGGGCGGTGAGAGCAAAGCCCGCAAACCCGTCGGCAGGGACTTCATACTCATGCATGTAACGCTTCATCAATAGCGCGGCTTGTGAAGCGGGGGTCATCCCTTGAATGGCTTCAAAGTCAGAGTCGCTTGCTGTGGCGAGCGCTTCGTCCACACCTGCGCCAACTTTGTCTGTAAATTTTTCCACGCCCACCACCAGCGCCACATCCACGAATCCGCTGGCGACGGCGAGATAGCCCTGCCGCAGCGCCGCGCCGCCCGATGCACCGGCGGCTTCAACGGTCACGGCTTCAATGCCAAGAAGACCGGAGAAATCTGCGATGAGCACACCGACGTGCGCCTGCCGGGAGAGGTTGGGTGCGAGCATGTTGCCCACAAAAAGCGACTGCGGCTTGAGTCCGCCCGCGTCTTCGATCGCATCATGGATGGCGGCATAGGCGAGGTCGCGCAGACCAATATCCCAATGTTCGCCGACTTCTGTTTGTCCGATACCTGCAATAACGACTTCTGTCATGTTGTAACTGCTTCCTTATTTTTTACTTCCAGATCTGCCACCATGCTTTGTCTTTCACATTAGCTTTGCCAGAGGCGGTCTGACCTGACTTTGAGCTGATCTGTTCGTTGATCTGAGAATTTTCGTTGAACGAGCGAATATGATCCTTGTAAGCTTTCAGGAAATGCCCGTTGATATTGACATAATCTGATTCGCCCGAGAGTAAATTATTCCATTCTTTGATGGTTTCTTTCGCTACATACTTGCGAGTGCCTGCATCTCTGTCTGTCGCTGGTTCGGCAATGACCTTTTCCAGCAGGCTGATATGGTATTTGACCCATTCTTCAATGACTTGCGGTTTTTGAGTGCGCAGAGAGTCGAGGAGCTGCTTTAATTCGGTTTGCCCAGCCTTGATCTCCACATCAAGTTTTTTGAGGGTTTCCTGAGCTTCTCTTAACTGTGCCGGGTTGGGTTTCCCATAGTCAATGTAATTTGCCCGATCTCCTGATTGTTCTCTCAGGTCTTCGATCTGTTGGCGTAACATTTCAATGCGGACAGTTTCTGGCTGCATGATCTTCTCCAATAAAAATTTTTATTTCCAAATGCTTTTTAAGAACTTTAACTTTTCGGCGGTGTGGAAACTCTCGCCGCCTTCGTGTCCGTTATAGGTGTAAACCTTGATGTCCTTTTCTCCAGCCCAGTGGTTGTACGCCCCAAAGACCGTGGACGGCGGGCAGACCTGATCCATCAACGCCACGGAGAAAAGGGTTTTGGCTTTCGAGCGCGAGGCAAAGTTCATGCCGTCAAAATATGAAAGGGTCTTGAAGACCGTATCCACTTGATCGCGATGGACATGGCAGTAGTCGGCGATCTCTTTGTAGGGATAACTATCCACGATCTCGGTGGCTCGGCGGTAGTGACTGAGGAAGGGAACATCGGGCATGGCTGCGATGACATCGGGCACGAGTCCCGCGGCAGCGATGGAGATTCCTCCGCCTTGTGAGCCGCCTGTCACTGCCACACGCGCATCATCCACTTCGGGATGGCTGCGTGCTGCTTCGATGGCTCTCACTGCATCTGTGAAAACCCGTCGGTAATAGTAGTGCTTTGGGTCGAGGATGCCCTTGGTCATGCTTCCGGGGTAGTGGGCGTTTCCACCTTCGGCATACAGGTCGGGTGTGTCGCCTGCGGACCATGTGCTGCCTTGTCCACGGGTGTCCATGATGAAGTGCGCGTACCCTGCGCTTGCCCACAGCAGCCAGTTGAAACCGAACTGACGTCCGCCGCCGTAACCGATGTATTCAACAACAACCGGCAATTTTGCCTGGCGTTGCGCCTTGGCGGGCAAGATCAGCCAGCCTTTGATGGGCTGTCCGCCGAAACCGTTGTAGGTGACGTCGAAGGTTTCCTGCGCGAGAAGACCGTAATCCACTTTCTCGAATTTGGCATCAAGCGGAAAGGTCCGCGCTTCATCGAGTGTGGACTTCCAGAAGGAGTCAAAGTCCGCGGGTTCTTCACGCGTGGGAAGATACTTCTTGAGTTCGGGGAGGGTGAGATCGAAGAATGCCATGGGACTCCAAAATGATGAAGGGTGAATTATGAATGCAGAAACGCTTGTAAATGCACGAACAAGTGAGTCGGTAAATACCTGTGTACCTGTATCCTTGTTTAACTGCTCACTTCATTGCTAATTTTCCGCGATAGCGGACGTAGGTTGCGTAATCGATCTCGCTGCGGCGGGCAATGTACTCGCGGGTGGTGGTGGCGAGACCAGCGCGCGCGGGAGCTTTATCGGTGACGAGAATGTCGAAGGCGTCTGAGCCTGCCCCAGAGCCGAAAGAGACGACGAGGATTCTGTCGCCGGGTTGGGCAATGTCGAGAGTCGCGGTCAGTCCGATCATCGCCGCGCCCGCATAGGTATTCCCGATGATGGGTACCAGAAGCCCGGGCTCGATCTGCTCCATTGAAAATCCCAGTTGCCCCGCGACACGCTGCGGGAATTTTGTGTTGGGCTGATGGAAGACCGCCCACTTGTAATCCTTTGCCGTTGTGCCGCTGGCTTCCATGAGATGGGTGGCGGCTTCGGTGATGTGCTTGAAGTAGGCGGGCTCGCCTGTGAAGCGCATGCCGTGCTCGGGATATTTTTGATACTCACGCCGCCAGAAGTCGGGCGTGTCGGTGACGTAGGAATACGAGGCGTTAATGATCGCCAGTGACTCTTCAGCGGGTCCGAGGATGTACGCGCCGCCGCCCGCGCCCGCTGTGTACTCAAGCGCATCACCGGGTTTGCCTTGCGCGGTGTCCATGCCGATCGCCATGGCGTAATGTCCCATGCCCGAGCCGACCAATCCCATTGCGGCGACGAGGGCTTCGGTGCCCGCTTTACAGGCGAATTCCCAGTCCGCGGCTTGAGTGTTCGGGACTGCGCCGATCGCTTCCGCAACCAATGTGGAAGTGGGTTTGACCGCATACGGATGCGACTCAGAGCCGACCCACACAGCGCGAAGTTCGGTCGGGTCGATCTGGGCGCGGAGCATGGCGTTGCGCGCCGCTTCGATCGACATGGTGATCACGTCTTCATCGAGACCGGGCACGGCTTTCTCTTTGATGGGCATGCCGCTGGTCTTGCCTGTCCATACCCGGGCGACTTCCTTTGCGGGCAGACGGAATCTCGGCACGTATGCGCCGTAGCCGACAATGCCAACGGGTTTATTGGGTTTTAGTAGAGTGGGGGAGTGTGTGTGTGGAGTTGTCATATAGTTTCCTTGCATTGATCGCTTGGCTTTTATAAGATGAGTTTTTTTGAATTAATTTAGATATACCAAAATTTTGAGGTCAACCCTGCCTGCTTGAAAACCTCTGCAACCTGCTCCAGGTTTCGTCCATGAAAATCCATGGACAGGCGGTTGTGATACCAGAGTTTTGAGAGTTCCCAAACCTGGTCGATGGTCAGAAATTCTCCGTGTTCGAGACCGTTCCGCTTGCACCATCTATCCACCATTTCTTCCGACCGGAAGAGCAGCATGGTGGCTCAGGTAAAAACGAGATCGTCATACCAGCGGGCAAAGGGCAGGGGGAAATGGACGAGTAATTGGTCTTGCAAGGATGTCTCGCTGGGGTCGGTGATTTTTCCGTCTCGAATTTCGATTTGAACTGACTCGCCGCTTTCTGTGAGAACCGCATCAATGACCGCATCACAGTGCAAAGCGGCGGGGATCCCGAGCATGTCCCAGGCGCAGTTGGCGAAGTAGGTCTTGCCATTGGCATGGACTTTGAAATCCGTGGGAAGACCTGAGAACGGGTTTGCCATGCGAATGGTCAATGTCTCTGGCTCGAGGAAGAAGGAGTGGCGATCGTTTAACTCCTTGTAAAGTTCACCCGCTTGTTCGGTGCTGATATTAAAGTGCTGTGCGGTCTGCTCCACGCTTGGCGGGTGGATCGTGTCTGCAAAGTGATTGTAGACAAAGTGTCGTACCTGCCAAAGGAGGGTTTCGTTATTCATCTTTCTTATTTTCCGGTTTCCATTGCCTTCAAGATCTCTTCTGCTCGGTCGACTCTTACGATCTTCTCTGCGACCATCTGAGCCGCCACCTTTTCGATCATTTCTCCGCTTGCACCCGCGGCGATGGCAACTTGCCGGGCATGCAGAGACATGTGTCCACGTTGGATGCCTTCGGTGGCGAGCGCGCGCAGGGCTGCCATATTTTGAGCCAGTCCGACCGAGACGATGATCTCTGCCAGCTCGGATGCGGTCTTCACGCCCATCAACTTAACAGCGGCTTGCGCGGCAGGGTGAACTTTGGTCGCTCCGCCGACGATACCCACCGCCATTGGCATTTCCAATGTGCCCACCAGGTTTCCGTTCGTATCTTTGCCCCAGGTGGAGAGGGAGGTGTACCGTCCATTGCGGGCGGCGTAGGCGTGCGCTCCTGCTTCGATGGCACGCCAGTCGTTGCCCGTGGCAATGACCACCGAGTCCACGCCGTTCATGATGCCCTTGTTGTGGGTGGCGGCGCGATACGGGTCAGAGGCGGCGAAGGCATAAGCGGCAATAATGCCGTCTCGCACGGTTTCGCCTTTGAAGGATTCAAATCCCATTGTCAACTCGCTGACAGGGATGGTACAGCGCACCCGGGCGATGCGGCGGTCTGCCAGATTGGATAAAATCCGCAGGTGAACCTTTCCGCCTGTGATGGCTTCGATCTGCGGAGCAAGTTTTTCACAAGCGGTATTGACAGCATTCGCGCCCATCGCATCGCGTACGTCATAGATGAGATGAATGACGATGAATGGTCCAATGGCGGATTCTTCGATCATGCGGACCTCAAGGTCGCGCGCGCCGCCGCCGAATTTTTTCAGCACAGGGTCAATGGCATCTGCCATTTCCAACAACTCAGCTTTATGCTCGTATATCTTGAGCCGCGCTTCGTTCATGTTGACCACATTGATCAACTGCATCTGACCGATCATCAATGGCTCGCTGGTGGTGGCGGTAAATCCGCCGCCTGCACGGGCAAGTTTCGCCATGAAGGATGCGCCTGCCACAACCGAAGGTTCTTCGACCGCAAAGGGGATGAGCACATCGCGTCCGTTCACCATGAAGTTCAAGCCAATGCCGAGCGGAAGGGTGTGCAGTCCCACCACGTTTTCGATCATGTGGTCGGCTGATTCAGCCGAGATCCCGCCTGTCGTCCACGGGAGCAGGTCTTCGGGAGTCCGACCGGCGTTCTCAGCCAGTTTGGCGCGGCGTTCTTCGAGTGTCAGGTTGTAAAATCCAGAGATGCGCGAGTTTGTCATCATATTGTCCCAAGTATAAATTTGGCTTTCTTTCAAATTCTATCAAAAAGCAACGAATTGATTATAATGGCAGGCATGCTTCTCACACGCGAACAATTGCAGGAAAGACTTTTTGCCCTTCACCGAGCCAGTTTGGAGTTGGTCAAGGATGTGTCTCTTGATTCGTTGTTGGAACGGATCGCATCCACGGCATGTGAGCAGTCCAACGCGCGGTATGCTGCGCTCGGCGTTTTGGATGGGCAGGGCAAGCTCAAGCAGTTCATCAGCGTAGGGATGTCAGACAAGGATATCAAGCGCATCGCGCACCCGCCGGTCGGTCACGGCTTGATCGGCGCATTGATGAATACCGAAGAGTCGATCCGCGTGGCATCCATCAAGGAACATCCGCGTTCGGCAGGCTTCCCGGCGCACCATCCGCAGATGGAGTCTTTCCTTGGGGTTCCGATCCGCGCCGGGGATGAGCAGTTGGGGCAGATCTATCTCACCGAGAAGGTGGGCGGCGGCGAATTTGATGAAGATGATGAAATGATCATCCAAATGCTCGCCGCGTACGCTGCCACTGCCATTCAGAATGCGAAATTGTACGAACAGATGAAGGAACGCGACCTTGCGCTGACCCGCCGCAATGTGGATATGGGTCTGCTCAATGGAATCGCATCCACCTTAACCTCGAGTCTGGAACTCGACGAGATTCTGAATAAGACCCTCGGGCTTGTGATGAACTACATGAAAGTGGAAGCAGGTGAGATATTCCTATTGGAGGAAGATAAGACCACCCTGCGCATGGTTTTGCATCGCGGGCAGGCTGCCGAAGCCTTTTGGACTCGCAATATCTTTCGGGTAGGCGAGGGATATCCTGGTATTGTGGCTCAAACCCGCAAACCAATGATCGGTCTGCACCTTTCCAATGATACAAATTTCCTGCGTGATGCAGTGGTTCAGGCTGGCTTTCAACAAACTGCGTGTATTCCCTTGCTTTCAGGTGAGCGATTGATGGGCGTAATGAGTGTGATCACTCGCGCGCTCGAGCCATTCGATGAGAGAAGCGTTCAATTGTTTACCGCGGTAGGTACTTGGGCTGGTCTTGCGATCGAGAATGCCCGTTTACATTCGAATGCGCGTCGACTTGCTGTGTTGGAAGAACGTGACCGCATTGGCATGGATCTGCATGATGGCATTATTCAATCCATTTACGGGGTCGGTTTGGCGCTTGAGGGCGCTCAATTGATGTTAGCTGAAGACCCTGAAGCCGCAAAAG
>JAGNWT010000057.1:10963-24751 GCA_017985935.1 Anaerolineales bacterium
GTGTTGGAAGAACGTGACCGCATTGGCATGGATCTGCATGATGGCATTATTCAATCCATTTACGGGGTCGGTTTGGCGCTTGAGGGCGCTCAATTGATGTTAGCTGAAGACCCTGAAGCCGCAAAAGCACGCATTCATCATGCCATTGATGGATTAAATCAATCCATTCGTGATATTCGTGCTTATATTCTTGATCTACGTCCGCGTCAGCTGGGTAATGAAGGCTTGATCAACGGTTTGAAGCGATTGATCGCTGAATATCGCGCTCATACTTTCTCAGAAGTGAACTTTACAGGCCCCGATGAATTGAAAGATCTTCCGCATACTCAATCTTTGGCGTTGTTTCATATATGTCAGGAAGCTTTGGCAAATGCTGCGAAGCATGCAAAGGCAAAGAAAGTTGAAGTTGCGATATGGACAACAGGTGAGCGCGCATTGCTTGAGGTCAGAGATGATGGAAAAGGATTTGACCCGGACAAAATGCAGACATCCATTGGACATGGTCTTGCAAACATGAGCACACGTGCTCATGCGGTCGGCGGTGATATCGATATTTCATCCATACAAGGTGAGGGAACCACCATCCTTGTATGGGTTCCACGCACTGTCCAACACCATAACAGTTGATTCACTGAATCATTGCAAAATGAGTCACGAGAACTTGAGTCTCGATTAATATGATTCAAAAATATCGGTAGATACGATTCTTTAAGATAGATATGGGTGCAATATGGAATATGGGCTGTTGATACCCATATATGGGGGGTGGGTTAATTTTTATAGGTGTAATTGGCTGAAACGCCTGTTCTACTTCAAAATGAAATCGTGATTGAATACATAACACTTTATTAACATAGACCAACCTTAAAAAAACAAATCTTTTTAACTTATCGTAGGCGTACCGCCTTGTTATCTATTGAATGTATCTGCTAGAATGGACGCACGCTGATATAAAGGATGTGTGCCCCTTGCATCCGAATCCCGACCGAATTTTTTACAACTGAGTTGTGCATCACTCCCCTCCTGACCTGAAGATAGGCGGGGTAGTTAATGCACTCTACATCTTTTTTTCTAGGAATAATTATGAACGCTGAGCAGGCCTGGCAATCAGTACTAGCACAACTTCAAATGGAGATGCCTCGTGCATCTTACGAGACCTGGGTGCGGGATACGCGCCCAGTTTCACATGTCAATGGTGTGATGACTGTTGGCGTGAGCAACGCATATGCCCGTGATTGGTTGGAAAGCCGCCTTTCCAGTACTGTAAGTCGTTTATTGATCGGGATTTTGAATTCCAATGTGTCGGTCGAGTTCGTCGTTTCCCAGTCTGAAGAGGCGGAAGCGCTTGCCGAACCTGAGGTGGACCGCTCTGGGAATGTAGTCCCAGAACCCAAACCCCGCCATGTGACGCTTAATCCACGCTATACATTCGATACCTATGTGGTTGGGTCAGGGAATCGTCTGGCTCATGCTGCTTGTCAGGCTGTTGCCGACAAGCCCGCCCGCGCTTACAACCCTCTCTTTTTATATGGGGGAGTGGGGCTTGGTAAGACACACCTTTTGCATGCCATTGGGAACGCCTGTCATGCGAACGGTCTGAACGTGCTTTATGTTTCCTCTGAAGAGTTCACGAATGACATGATCACAGCCATTCGTACGCACACAACACAGGCTTTTCGCGATAAATACCGTTCTGCGGATGTTTTGTTGGTGGATGATATTCAGTTCATTGCCGGCAAGGAATCTACGCAAGAAGAATTCTTCCATACCTTCAATACCCTGCATGGACAAGATAAGCAGATCATCGTTTCGTCCGACCGACCGCCAAAGTCCCTTGTCACTCTTGAAGAGCGCCTTCGATCGCGCTTCGAATGGGGTTTGAGCGCGGATATTCAAGCGCCTGACTTTGAAACCCGCCTCGCCATTCTGCGCTCGAAAGCCGAACGCACCGGTCGCCAGATCGCAGATGAGGTGCTTGAGAATATTGCCAAACGTGTTCAGTCCAATATCCGTGAGTTGGAAGGTGCATTGAATCGCATAATCGCCTTTGCGGACCTGAGCGGCTCGGCACTTACCCCCAGTTTGGTGGAAGTTGCCCTTTCCGACCTTTTGCCTTCGCGCGCAGATGTAGAGCCTTCCCGCGTTGTTGACCTTGTTGCGCGTAAGTTCAACCTCACTGCCGAAAAGCTTCTGGGTCGTGACCGCACAAAGGAAGTTGCCTTCCCGCGCCAGATCGCCATGTATCTTCTGCGTGAGGAGTCCAAGATCTCATATCCGCAGATCGGTGAAGTGCTTGGCGGCAGGGACCATTCCACGGTCATGTCTGCGATCGATAAGATCAAAGACCAGATCAAACATGGTGACCAGCGTCTGGAAAAAGACATCGCTTCCATCAAGGAACAGCTTTATTCTCAAGCGGCTGCAGCGTAAAAAATAAAAGGAAATCTTCGATCAGGTCAGTTTCCATTTGCGGAGCTGACCTGATTTGTTGTCTGGCTGAAATTTGCAAAAAGCCGCCTGTTTTTCCGGCATCCTGTGATATAATCCCGCCGCTCGAAATCCTTTTGGATGAAGGCACAATTTGCCTGGGACGGGCAACAAGCGTCCCTGAGCGGGTTCAAATCCCCGCTAAACTCATTCCGTTCCAAGCCATTCGGTTGAATGCGCCCCGGAGAACGGCACAAGTTAAGGAGTAATAAATGGCTGTCATTTCCATGAAAGCCCTGCTTGAGAGCGGCGTCCACTTCGGACATCGCACGAACAAGTGGGATCCCCGTATGAAACCGTACATCTTCACTGAGCGTAACGGTATTCATATCATTGACCTGCAACAGACTGTAAAGTTGTTGAATCAGGGTTATAACGTCATTCGCGACACCGTTGCGAACGGCGGAAACATCCTCTTCGTGGGTACCAAACGCCAGGCTCAAGAGACCGTGGCAGAAGAAGCAGTCCGCTGCGGCATGCCCTTCGTCACCGAGCGTTGGATGGGTGGTATGCTCACCAACTGGTCCACCATGTTCCAGCGTATTCAGGAACTGGAGCGTCTTGAAAAAGTGCGCAATTCGGATGAGATCAATAACCTCACCAAGAAAGAAGGCTTGCTGATCGAACGCGAGATCACCCGCCTGCAAACCCGTCTTTCCGGTGCGCGCACAATGAAGCGCCGCCCCGACCTGCTTTTCATTGTCGATGTCGGTCGTGAAGAAGCTGCGGTCCGCGAAGCCAACCTGCTCAAGATCCCGATCGTTGCGTTGGTTGATACCAATTGCAATCCGCAGAATGTTGATTATGTCATCCCTTCGAACGATGATGCCATCCGCGCCATCAAGCTTTTGGTGGCGAAGGTTGCTGATGCAGTTCTCGAAGGCAAGGCGATGCGCAAGGAAGAAGAACCCGAACAGATCGAAGATGCCAAGTCTGCGGAAGGCAAGTCCAAGACCCGTGGACCTCGCAAGCCGGTTGAGGTCGACCAGGATGAAAGTATGGTCGAGGACGTCCTGTTGGGCGAATCTACATTGGCTAAATTGAATGTCACCCGCAAGACGGATGATGTCGTTCCCCCTGCCGGTGATGCTCCTGCCGCTGCGTAATCAATCATAAACCGAAGAATTCAAGGATAGTGAAATGGAAATAACAACACAGATGATCAAGGAATTGCGCGCCGCGACCAATGCGCCCATGCTGGATTGCCGCAAAGCGCTTCAGGAAGCGAACGGCGATTTTGAGAAGGCTGTTGATTGGCTGCGCGAGAAGGGCATGGCTACGGCTGCCAAGCGCGCCGACCGCGATGCATCCAACGGCGTTGTGGAGATTTACTCCCATGGCGGTGGACGCGTGGGCGTGATGGTTGAACTCAATTGCGAGACCGACTTCGTCGCCCGCTCTGAACAGTTCCGCCACCTTGCGCATGAACTTGCCCTTCAAATTGCAGCCAGCGCGCCGAAATACATTGTTGCTGATACCATCCCTGCAGCAGAACTCGAACACGAGGCTGGGATCGCTCGCGCCCGCGCTGTGGAAGAAGGCAAGCCCGAGAAGATGCTCGAAAAGATCGTGGAAGGACGTATCGAGAAGTATAAGGATGAAGTCTGCCTTATGCGCCAATCGTACATCCGCGACGAATCCATGACGATCGAAAAGCTTGTGCTGCAAAACATTGCCGCCATTGGCGAGAATGTGATCGTCCGCCGCTTCCAGCGATGGGAACTTGGCGAAAGCACAAAGGAATAGTTTCTTAAAGCCAGCCTTCGGGTTGGCTTTTTTTATAATTGGGTAGATCCAACTTTAGGAGGCATGAATGGCAGATCTGAAATACAAACGCATACTTCTTAAGCTGAGCGGAGAAGCGCTGGGTGGCTCATCGGGTTTTGGCATCGATGTGACCGAAGCCGAGTCGATCGCCAGCCGTATCAAGGAAGTCCGTGAAATGGGCGTGGAGGTGGCTGTGGTCATCGGTGCGGGAAACCTATGGCGCGGCAAGCAGGGATTGGAACGCGGCATGGACCGCTCAACCGCCGACTACATGGGAATGCTCGCGACCGTTATGAATGCCATGGCTCTAATGGATGCCTTGGAACGCCAGAATGTGTACACAAGGGTGATGTCTGCCATTGAAATGCGCGCCATCGCTGAACCCTATATCCGCCGCCGCGCGGTACGTCACCTGGAGAAGGGGCGTGTTGTGGTCTTTGGAGCGGGAACGGGAAATCCGTTCTTCTCCACAGATACCGCTGCAGCGTTGCGCGCGACCGAGGTCGAAGCGGAAGTGGTCATCAAGGCGACCAAAGTGGACGGCGTGTATGATGCCGACCCGAAGAAGAATCCGAACGCAAAGAAGTTCGATCAGCTCAGCTACATCGAGGTATTGAATCGCCGGCTCGAAGTGATGGACAGTACCGCCATTACTTTGTGTATGGAAAACAATTTACCCATCCTGGTATTGAACTTGTGGGACTCGAATGCTTTGCTTGGTGCGCTGCGCGGTGAAGCTGTAGGCACTTTGGTCAGCGGGGACTGATCTCAACCGATCTGACATATCGCCGGTCGTCATTTCATTTTCAAGGAATGGCGACCGGTTTGTGAAAATATCCCTGAGAGTCTCTCAAAAATTTACATTTCCTATCGTTTAATTGTGCTCCCATAGCATAAATTCTTGTTTTAAGGTATCCTTGTGTTGTAAACATTTTTTACAGAGAACCGCTTAATTAACCAGACCTGAACCTTTCTACGCAAGATAGTTTTCGATGGTCTGGTAATTTATTCAAGAGGCGGCAGGAGGAAGATAGTGAGTACCGACGAAGTCAAAGACCTATTGAAAGATGCAGAATCCCGTATGCGCGGCGCGATCCAATCCCTTTCGGAAGATCTGGCTGCCATTCGCACAGGACGCGCCAGCCCCGCGCTGGTGGAAAAACTTCACGTGGATTATTACGGCGTGCCGACACACTTGATGCAGTTGGCCTCCATAAGCGTTCCCGAACCGCGATCCATTATGATCAAACCCTTCGATGCCTCCTCGGTCAAAGATATCGAGCGGGCGATTCGCGCTTCGAACATCGGCTTGAATCCCAATTCAGACGGCAAGGTCATTCATTTAAATCTGCCTCCACTCGATGAAGAGCGCCGCCGCGATCTGGTAAAGCAGATGCATCATCGTCTTGAAGAAGCGCGCGTTGCGGTGCGCAACATCCGCCGCGACCTGCATAATGACATCCGCGATTACGAGAAGGAAAAACTGATCACCGAAGATGACCTCAAGCGTGGTGAGGACGATCTGCAAAAACTGACAGACAAGTATGTGGAAGAGATCGCAAAGCACGGCCACACCAAAGAAGCCGAGATCATGGAAGTGTAGTTATCAATCTTTTTTTGAATCCATTCACGGAATCAAAAAAGGGACAACCTTATGTCTGAAACCCCAATTGCCCCTCCACTTGAAAAAGTTCCCCAACATGTTGCCATGATCATGGATGGCAACGGAAGATGGGCGCTTCAACGCGGATTGCCGCGTTTGGCGGGTCACAAGGCAGGGACCGAAAATCTGCGCCGTGTGATCCGATCCTCTGTTGAATTTGGCGTCAAGTACCTGACGATCTATGCCTTCTCAACCGAAAACTGGGGACGCCCGCCTGAGGAGGTTAAGGGCTTGATGTTGATCCTTCAAGACGTGATCGACCGTGAACTGGGCGAGCTTCACAAGGAAGGCGTTCAGTTGCGCCATATTGGACGCCTGGAAGGGCTGGATCCACGCATTCAGAAAAAGGTTTTAAAAGCCATAGATTTGACAAAGAACAACGATCGCCTTGTTTTGAACGTGGCGTTCAATTACGGCGGGCGGGATGAGATCGTGTGTGCCATTCAGAAGATCATCAAAGACGGTATTCCCGCGGACGAGGTCACAGATGAATTGGTTGGCAAATATCTGTTCACAGCCAATGTGCCCGACCCAGACCTGATCATTCGCACATCGGGCGAACTGCGCGTGAGCAATTTTCTGATCTGGCAGGCAGCCTACTCTGAGTGGTATATCACACCCACCTTCTGGCCTGATTTCGACAAGGAAGAATATCGCCTTGCGCTGGAATCATTTGCTCAGCGTGACAGGCGTTATGGCAAGGTGTCTTCGGGAGAACTTCAGGGGTCCAATGCGTAGACGTCTGATCACCGCCCTAGGACTTGCTTTGATCGGGGTGCCCGCCATTGTTCTTGGCGGCATCTTTTATTATCTGTTGATCGGCACCTTTGTGATCGGCGCCGCATGGGAATATGTCCATCTTTTCAGGGCGGTGAAGTTCGAGCCGCAGATGCACATTACTGTGGGTGGGGTGGCGCTAATCACTTTCATGCGCACTTTCTTTCCCGGGTATGCCCAGCCTGCATTTACGGCAACCATCCTTGCCGCCATGGCTTACCATCTTTATGCTTATGAGCGCGGACGTGACCAGTCCGCGCTTGATTTTGGAGTCACGATCGGCGGACTCACCTACATCGGCTGGCTTGGTTCCTATCTTTTCGACCTGCGCAATCTACCCGAAGGCGGGTGGTGGTTCATGCTGGTCATGTTCTGTGTTTGGGCCGGCGACTCGGGCGCTTACTCGATCGGCCGGGCTTATGGTAAACACAAAATGGCTCCGCGCCTCAGCCCCAAGAAAAGCTGGGAAGGCTATGCCGCGAGTGTCTTCACCGGCTTTGTCACAGGTGGTTTTTATGTTTGGGTATTTAAAACATTCGGCAGCCTGACGAGCGACATCACGATCTTGCAGGGCGCGCTCATGGGACTTTTGCTTGGAGCATTGCCCACCTTGGGTGACCTCGGCGAGAGCATGATCAAGCGTCAGTCGGGCATCAAAGACTCGAGCGATATCATCCCCGGTCACGGCGGATTTTTTGACCGCATCGACTCATGGTTGTGGGGCGCAGCGATCGGTTATTATTTCCTCATCTGGTTCATTATTTAAAATCGGAGGCATTATGGATGTGCTTGGCGCAACACCCACTCGTAACCTCGCGCTCGAACTTGCGCGCGTCACGGAGGCGGCGGCGATGTTGGCTGGTCGCTACATGGGGCGGGGAGATAAAGAAGGGGCTGATCAGGCCGCGGTCAACGCGATGCGTCTGGTCCTGAGTACAGTGGATATGAACGGCGTGATCGTCATCGGAGAAGGGGAGAAGGATAAGGCTCCGATGTTGTTCAATGGCGAGAAGGTGGGGAACGGGTCGGCTCCCGACGTGGATGTGGCTGTGGACCCAATTGACGGAACCCGCCCTTTGGCATTCGGCCGCTCAAACTCACTGGCGATGGTGGCACTTGCCCCGCGTGGAACGATGTTTGACCCGGGTCCGTTTTTGTACATGAATAAAATGGCGGTTGGTCCGGAAGCAAAGGGTGTGATCAATATTGAGAAACCCATTACCGAAAACCTCCAAGCCATTGCGAAGGCCAAGGGAAAACACATTGAAGATCTGACCACGATTATCCTTGACCGTCCGCGTCACGACGACATGGTGGCCGAGATCCGTAAATGTGGCGCGCGCATTCGGCAGATTCCAGATGGCGACGTCGCTGCAGCATTGATGACCTCCTGGCCCGACTCCGGCGTGGACGTTTTGCTTGGAATTGGCGGTACTCCTGAGGGCGTTTTGACCGCCTGCGCTCTTCGCGCAATGGGCGGCGAGATCCAGGGTAAATTGTTCGCGCGTGATGAAGATGAATTACGCCGCGGCCGCGAAGCCGGCTATGACTTCGACAAAGTGCTGACGATGTATGATCTGGTTTCATCGGAAGATGTTTTCTTTGCCACCACAGGCATCACTGACGGCGAACTGCTGAAGGGCGTTCGCTACTATGGCGATCACATTACGACTGAAAGTCTTGTGGTTCGCGGGCTGACAGGTACCATCCGCAGGATCAATGCTACGCACAGCACCGATAAACTGGATAACCTGAGCGCTCTGCATTATTGATCTTTCGCGCTGCAAAATAAATAACCTAAAGAACCTTGTTCATGCGGATCAAACCGTTTTGAACAAGGTTCTTTTATTACCCTGAGTTCTTGAAATAAACTCACTCTTCGATTGAAGCACCGCATTGAGCATGCATCCAGCCGGCTCAGGCGGTGCTTTTTGATTTCTGCCGAAGGGGGGATCACACTTGGGTGGCGGGTCGATAAAAAGGCGTGCGTGTAGTTTAGAGGGAGAAGGTCTTAAGACTAAAGTTGGAATAATAAAGACCAAAGTAGCATACAGAATGATACCTACGCCCATTTCAGCAAAGGAAAGGGATTAGTACTATTAGGGTAATAAGATAGATAAGGTCTGATTTATGGCGAGTCCACTCTCTATCCCTCATCATTCTGGATGAAGTACTCATCTTTTTCATCGTAGCTTGAACTTTTTGTTCCCAGGGCTTTCCAAAACAATTTCGAGAAGGAGGCTGCAATATGACTCTGAGGTTTGAAATTTTCAACGAAACATAAAAGGATTTTTTTGATGGAAGTTTTGTCAAATAAAGAAAAGGAAAAAATTATGTCAAATTTCAATATGATCACCCAAAAGACCGCCTCACTCTCCGATAAGATCTATCGGAGAGTCAAGCCTTCTGTCCGTATCGTGTGGACTGTGCTTATGACACTCTCCATATTGATGACGAGTATCGGTGTAGTCCCTTCACAGGCTGCGCCAGATGCCAACATCGTCGGGCAGGGATTTGTGGTCACTCCGTCTGACCTGGCTTTTATTCTCAAGCAGATCAAGATCGCTGAGCGACACGCGCGCGCCCTGGCGGCGACAGATATTAATATCCCGATCAACCCCGACCCGATCAATGACCCGTACTATTGTCAATCGATGATCGGTTTGGAGGAAGATCAGATCTCCAGCCCATTGCTGGCCTTTGGCTTGCGCACCGTGGATGGTTACTGTAACAACCTGGTGCCCAACCAAAGTAAATTCGGCGCTGTAGATCAAACCTTCCCGCGTCTCGCGACTCCCGAATTCCGCAACGCTGAAGATGCCCTCTTTGGCGCTCCCGGACCAACGAGCTACGAGCAGACCTCCGGTCTCGTTTTTGATTCCGAGCCGCGCCTCATCAGCAACCTGATCGTTGATCAGACTTCGTCCAATCCGGCTGCCGTTGCAGCTGCGGGTTACCCCGTCCGCACCCAGGGGAACGAAGGTGTTGTTCCCTGCGTAGTGGAACCGACCGAAACCGATCCCGGTCAACCTCTTGGTTGTGTGCCGAAGTATGAAACATTGTTCATTCCGAACGTAACCACCGATGTGGGTCTCTCCCCCCCGTTCAACGGCCTGTTCACCATTTTCGGACAGTTCTTTGATCACGGTATCGACAAGATCACCAACGGCGGTAACGGCTCTGTCTTCGTGCCTCTTAACGCGGATGATCCTCTCGTAGCCGGCCCCGACCATATTTTTGGAAATAGCGATGACCTTCCGCCCAATTTGCGCTTCATGGTCGTCACCCGCGGCAAGATCGTTATGGGTGCTGATGGCTATCGCAACGCGCTCAATACGAACTCCCCGTTCGTAGATCAAAGCCAGACTTACACTTCACATTCTTCTCATCAGGTCTTCCTGCGCGAATATGTGAACAACATCCTTGGTCGCCCGGTTTCCACCGGCAAATTCCTGAGCAGCCCCGATGGCGGTCTTGCCAGTTGGGCAATGATCAAGGCTCAGTCTGCCAACCTGCTTGGCTTGCAGCTTGTGGATGAGAACATTCACAACATCCCGATGATCGCCACTGATCCTTATGGCAAGTTCATTCCCGGACCTGCTCGTGGGCTTCCCCAGTATGTGACCACCAGTGGTCTCGTAGAGGGTAACACTGCCGCTCCGGTGCTTGTCCCTGCCGACGCGATCTTCATTGACACTGCATTCCTCAATGATATTGCCCATAGCGCTGTTCCCAGCGCTGGCGGACCGGATTCAGACACAACCGCTGGCGGCAGCCTCGACACGCCGGTGCCTGCTGGTTCCTACGACAACGAACTTCTCGACCTGCACTTCATCTGTGGTGATGGTCGCTGTAATGAGAACATTGCCCTCTCGGCTGTGCATCAGGTCTTCCACAATGAGCACGACCGCCTGGTGGATGACATCAAGAATACCCTGCTTACCGATACCACCGGCATTACGAACCTTGCCGACTGGGAATTGGCGAGCGGCGCTGCGGGTTGGAATGGCGAGCGTCTCTTCCAGGCTGCCCGTTTCGTGACCGAAATGGAATATCAGCACCTTGTGTTTGAGGAATTTGCCCGCAAGGTTCAACCTGCCATCAATCCCTTCCAGATCTTTGCCTTCAACCAGACCGACATTGATCCGGCCATTTCCGCTGAATTTGCGCACGCGGTGTATCGCTTTGGTCACTCCATGCTGACCGAGGATATTGCCCGTACCAATGAGGATGGATCCAAGAACGACATCCCGCTATTTGATGCGTTCCTAAATCCTGCCGAGTATTACAACGGCGGTCCTGCTGGAACTTTGAGCTCTCGTGAAGCAGCCGGCGCTATTTTTATGGGTATGTCCGATCAGACCGGCAACGAGATCGATGAATTCGTCACTGATGTGCTTCGCAATCATCTGGTGGGTCTGCCGCTCGATCTGGCAGCCATCAACATGACCCGCGCCCGCAGTGAAGGCGTTCCCTCCTTGAACAACTTCCGCAAGCAGGTTTACGCGGCCACCAACGACAGCCAGTTGATGCCCTACACAGACTGGGTGGATTTTGGGCTCGCGCTCAAACACCCCGAGTCTCTTGTGAACTTTGTCGCTGCTTATGGCAAACATCCCACCATTATTGCCGAGACCACGATCGAAGGACGTCGCACAGCGGCTGATCAGATCGTGAATGGAACGGTTCTTCCCGGGCCAGACCTGGCGTATGGTGCCGACTGCGGTCTGGAAACCGCCACGGCTGAGTGCGCCGACAATATCAACCCGCCTGCTGATAGCTCCGACTTCATGTTCAGCACTGGTGAATGGTCCAATGCCGGCGATGTTTCACTCACAGGTCTTGATGACATTGATATGTGGATGGGCGGTCTTGCTGAACGCACCAACCTGTTTGGTGGTCTGCTTGGCAGCACCTTCAACTTCGTGTTCGAGCAGCAATTAACCGACCTGCAAAATGGCGACCGCTTCTACTATCTCGCCCGCACCTTGGGTATGAATCTGCGTGATCAATTGGAAGGCAACTCCTTCGCTGAATTGGTCATGCGTAACACCAACGCGCACACCCTCAAGGCTGATCCTTTCGCGGTTGCTGACTGCAAATTTGAATTGGGACGGCTGACCTTCGGGGCTTCCGGCTCGGTGAACGATGATCCGCTCTCAGATTGTAACGAGAACGCTCTTCTCATCCGCATGTCCAACGGCACCATCCGCTATCGCACTTCCAATAGTGTCGACCCGGCTGGCATCAACGGACAGGCTGTCTATAACGGCGCCTCAGGCAACGTTGTGGATCGCATCTGGGGTGGTGTGGATAATGACACCTTCTGGGGCGGCGAAGGCAACGACATCATCGAAGGCAACGATGGATCTGATATTGCCCTTGGTGGTGAAGGTAACGACATCATTACAGACTCGCATGGCGATGACGTCCACAAGGGTGGACCCGGTCATGACGCCATCGACGGTGGACCCGGTCTCGACATCCTCATGGGTGGCGAAGGCAACGACATGATGAACGGCGGCGACAACGACAACGAACTGCTCGGCGGTGAAGGGAACGATCTCCTCATCGGCGGTTTGGGCAGCGACGGCGTGGTTGGCGATGCTGGCGATGACTGGCTGCAGGGCGGCTCCATGCTCGACCTGTTGATTGGTGATAGCTCCACCTTCTTCTTTGACGATCACAATGTTCCTGGCCACGACATCTTCATTGGTCAGGGCGGTGACGATGACTACGACGCTGAAGGCGGCGATGACATCATGGTGGCAGGACCCGGTCTTGAAAAGAACGCCGGCGCCTCGGGTTGGGACTGGGCCATTGGCCAGGGTGACCCCCAACCGCAAAACATGGACCTCCGTATTCGTATTCTGCCTGGTCCTCAGCCTGTGAACGAAGTCATTGAACGCTTCAACGAAGTGGAAGCTCTCTCTGGCTGGAATTTGAACGACGTTCTCCGTGGTGATGATTTCATCCCTGCAGAAATTACAGGGGCGGGCGTGGCTGGCTTTATTGGGTGTGACGCCCTTGATGCCAACGGCGTGGCGAGAATCAAAGGACTGGATGCGATCCTTCCTTCCACCTTGCTTACCCGCGACCCGGCTCCCATTTTCGCAGGTACAACCACACACTTCTGTCTATTGACCGGCAATGTTTGGGGTGAAGGTAATATTCTGCTCGGTGGTTCCGGCAGCGACCAACTTGAAGGTCGCGGCGCGAACGATATCATCGACGGTGACCGCTATATCAGCGTCCGTTTGAGCGTGCGCACCAATCCGAACGATCCGAACACAGAGATCGGCAGCACTTTCCTGCTTGAAGAAGTAGCCGCCTCTGGTAACTTCGGCCCCGGAACGACCAACATGACCCTGCAACAGGCGATCTTCGCCGGGTTGGTTAACCCTGCTAACGTTGTGATCGTGCGTGAAGTCCTTTCCAACCCGAACCCGGGCGATGTGGATACAGCGATCTTCTCAGGCGATAGCGCTGACTACCTTATTACCCTGAACCCCAACGGCAGCCTTACCATTGACCACACTGGCGCCATTGGTGGTGGTGGTGGGGGAGGCGGTGGCGGCGGTGGTGGTGGCATCAGCGACGGCATTGATACACTTTGGAATATCGAACAGTTAGCCTTCACTGATGGTACTTACGCTGCACCCGCTTTAACTTGTGGCACTTTGTCAATTGGGCATACCGGATCTGGTAATAACCCGGTCGCGACCCCTGCAAATTCAGCTGGATGCCCCGTGGGATTGTATTCCGCTGGTGAGAACATCTCCTTGGCCGGAGCTGCTCCTTCCGCTGGCTTCCAAATTGGCAGTTGGACTGGCACAAGCAATGATGCCAGCACAGCTTCAACCAACAGCTTTGTCATGCCGGCCGGCAACCATAGCGTAAGCGTAAATTATGCTGACTCTGCCCCGACCGTTGTGTCGAGCGTCCGCATCAATGCCAACCCAACCACACTCTCGTCGGTAAAATTCGTAGTCACCTTCTCTGAAGCAGTGACGGGTGTGAATGCTTCCGATTTCAGTCTGACGACCACCGGGTCCGTAAGCGGCGCGTCGATCACAAGCGTGACGGGCACTGGC
>JAGNWT010000058.1:0-12994 GCA_017985935.1 Anaerolineales bacterium
ACATCATTCATCTTCCCCAGACATTTCCTTTGGAACTCCGCGTCACCCACTGCGAGGACCTCATCCACGACCAGGATCTCCGGCTCCAGATGCGCCGCGACAGCGAACGCCAAACGAACATACATGCCGCTGGAATATCTTTTCACGGGCGTGTCGATGAATTTCTCAACACCTGCAAAACCGATGATCTCATTAAACCTTCTTGCGATATCTGCCTTGCTCATTCCAAGGATCGCGCCGTTCAGGTAAATATTTTCCCGCCCGGTCAATTCTGGATGAAAACCGGTCCCCACTTCCAACAGGCTGGCGATCCGCCCTTTGACTTTTACCCTGCCAGAGGTAGGCGCAGTTACCCGCGAGAGGATCTTCAATAACGTGCTCTTTCCCGCTCCGTTGCGACCGATGATTCCCAAAACTTCACCCTGCCCAACATTAAAGCTGACATCCCGTAAAGCCCACAGTTCTTCCCCATCACGATTGCCATGATCTTTCTCACCGATCTTTAGCAATGGGTTGGGTCTGCCGCGCAATCTAGCGTACCAAACCTTTAGGTCATTGGCAAAGGTGCCAGTGCCGATCTGCCCCAGATGATAAGCCTTGGAAAGATTCTCGACCGCGATGACCGTGCTCATACAGTATCCATAAAAGTTTGTTCAACACGGTTGAAAATGATCACACCAAGAAAAACGGAGACCAACATGAATGCCAGGCTATATATCAATTGTCCATTATTCACCGTACCCACGCCCAGAAAGGCATAACGAAATGCCTCCACGATTGGGGTCATGGGATTTGCAATTATGACCCAACGAAAGCGGGCAGGGATCGAGGATACAGGATAGATCACAGGCGTGGCATACATTAGCAACTGCACACCGAACTGCACCAAAAAACGCAGGTCACGATATTTGGTCGTCAAAGAAGAGATGATGATTCCAAAACCAAGTGCGAGTCCCGCCATCATTAAGATCAAGATCGGTGAAAGGAATACCCAGTCCCAATTGGGATGCACGGAAGAACCGCGCAACACAAAAAAAAGCTCGAAACCCAGAAACATGGCAAGCTGAATCGCGAAGGTGACCAGATTGGAGATCAACACAGAAACAGGTACAGCCAAACGCGGAAAATACACCTTGCCGAACAGATGCGTATTTTGCACAAAAGTTTCACTGGTCTTGGTAAGACAACTCGAAAAGTAGGACCAGAGCACTGTGCCAGACATGTAGAAAAGAAATTGCGGCAGCCCATCTGTCGGGAGTGAAGCGATGCTTCCAAAGATGATCGTGAACGTTATCGTTGTGAGCAGAGGCTGAAGGAGGTACCACAGTGGTCCAAGGATGGTCTGTTTATACACAGACACAAAATCCCGGCGCACAAAGAGCATGATCAGGTCGCGATAATGCCACAGTTCCACAAGCCGCAGATCAAGCAAGCGGCGTTGAGGCTGAATGACCATGTCCCAATTTTCATTTTGCAAAGCGATCTTTTTTTGCATACTCTTCTACGGTTCAGCAACTCGGTCCAAGCATCCGCCCTTCCGACATTGTTGTCAGACCAGGGGATGGATCTTGTTGGATACAATGCGCTCCCCCCCTGGAAATTGGACGCAAATATACAATAACAATACAGACAAAAACAGTAATAAATGTCACTTAATGTATTGTACTTAAGTTTTTTTCTTAGGAAAAATGAAGTTTATCAGATTTATTTAACGGGGATTGGCTTTTTGTTTGCGTTCAAGCAAATTGACAGGTAATTCCAATTTTGCAGTACCCTCTAACAGCTTAAGGAGGACCCGCACGCGCTCACTGCCCGGAATACGCGTGTCAAAGATGGCTTCATACCCCGTGAATGATCCATGCTGGATCTTTACCAAATCCCCCCGTTCCAGATCGTGGATGAGTTCCCCGCCGGCTGCATTGATCTCATCCACTTTTTTCTTTATGGCATTTATCAGCGCATCAGGCACCGCCGACGGTTGCCCATCAAATGAGACAAAGCCTGTCGCCCCGGGAATCCACTGCAAGAGCGAAAAACCAACCTGTGCCAGATCCACATGGATGAAGACGTAACCAGGGAAATAGGACTTTACCTTGCGCGACCTTGGGTTGACCGGTTGAACGCGAAGACGCGGATAAAAACACTCCACCTTGTGCAAGGTAAGCTGCTCCCAAAGTAATTCCTCTTTATTGGGTTTGCTGTGTAATACATACCAACCGGCCGACATCGATCACTTCCCCCAAATATGATCAGATATGAGCCCTGAACAGGAAAACAGTATAGGCATAAGGTTTGTCCACAAGGCAGTTTTCGCCTTTGAAAGCGGGTATTATAATGCCAGAAACAAGGATCGCAAAAAATCGAACGACCGGATCCATTAATGACAGACCGTCGCTTGACAATCCATATTTCCCCGCATAAAATAAAAATGCTGTAAGACAACTTCGCCCATCGCTTCGGGCGATTTATTTTCTTCAACAAACTATAGTAAAATCGAAATTGTCCGGGGCGATGGCGGAATCGGCAGACGCAACAGACTTAAAATCTGTCGTTGGTAACAACGTGAGGGTTCGACCCCCTCTCGCCCCACAAAGTGTCATTGCGAAGGAGTTACTTCAAGTCAACTCAAGATCCGCAATGACAGTTTTGTCTAAAAAGGTAAACATGTTCTTTACCCGCCAACAACTAGAAGAGATCGAAGACAAGAGCCTTGCGGCTTACGGTATGCGCAGCAAGGAATCAAAAGGCCGCGCCTATCTGGATAGTGAACCAGACTACCGCACATCCTTTCAGCGTGACCGCGACCGCATCCTGCACACCACTGCTTTTCGCAGGCTCGAATACAAGACCCAGGTCTTCATCAATTTCGAAGGCGATTACTTCCGCACCCGTCTCACCCACACACTGGAAGTTGCCCAGATCGGGCGGACATTAGCCCGCGCTCTGGGAGCAAATGAAGACCTCGTGGAAACGATCTGTCTCGCGCACGACCTGGGACACTCGCCCTTTGGGCATTCGGGCGAAGTGGCGCTCGCAAGGCTGATGAAAGACTTTGGCGGCTTTGACCACAACAAACAATCCCTGCGCATCGTCACCGAGCTTGAAGAACGATACCCTGAATTTCCCGGCTTAAACCTGACCTGGGAAGTCCGCGAGGGAATGGTCAAGCACGAATCAGAATACGACATCTCTGATGCGAGGGATTACAACCCCGAATTACGCGGCAACCTCGAGACCCAGATCGCAAACGTCGCGGACGAACTCGCCTATACCACGCATGACCTTGACGACGGCCTGCGCTCCAAAATGATCACTCCGCAAACTCTTGAAGGAGTTGCGCTTTGGGAGATCTTGCGCGAAACCTATAATTGGCGCGGACCCATGCTGAACGATATGGAACGTCATCGAATGATCCGCCACCTCGTTGGGTTGATGGTCACAGATATGCTTCAAGCGACCGAGATCCGCATCAAGGAAAGCAAGGTCAAGAGCGCGCAAGACATTCAAAAGCTCAAGCACAACATCATCGGGTACAGCGAGGAAATGCAGCGCCGGAACCGTGAGCTGAAAGACATGCTGTACAGAAAGTTATATCGTCACTATCGTGTCGTTCGAATGCAGGTCAAAGCAGAGCGCATCATTTCGGACCTGTTCCATGCCTACCTTGCCGAGCCGACCATCCTGCCGGATCACGTTCAGTTCTACATTGAAAAACGTGGACTTGAACGCACCATTTGCAATTACATCGCAGGCATGACAGATCGCTACGCGGTGGAGGAACACAAAAAGTTATTCGATCCCTTTGAAAAGCCTTAGCCGGTTTCATTCATAAAGGGGGAAGCAGACAACCTTCCCCTTTCACAGTCATAATTACGGATAAAGAGGAACAATATGTCACAACCCATTTACCTCACCCCCGAAGGTGAAGCAAAATTACAAGCCGAACTCAACGAACTCAAAGGACCCCGCAGAGAGGAACTTGCCCTCAGATTGCGCTCAGCGATCCAAATGGGCGACCTTTCAGAAAATGCCGACTACCACAAGGCCAAGGAAGATCAGGGATTTTTGGAAGGACGCATTCAAGAGGTTGAAGCTATTCTGCGCACAGCGGTCCTGATCGAAAAATCGAACACCCGCGGCGTGGTTTTCATCGGCTCAAAGGTCACCATTCAGGAAGGCGATTTTGAACCTGAAACCTTTCATCTGGTCGGCCCCGCTGAAGCAGATCCGCGCCACGGCAGGATCTCAAACGAGTCCCCCATCGGGCGCGCCTTGATGGACAAGAAGATCGGCGACATTGCCGAAGCAGATACCCCGAGCGGAAAGATCAAGTTCAAGATCCTCAGCATCGAATAAAAAATCGCCCCGAAGTTTTTCGGGGCGATTTTCTTTAACCTTGTGACTGTCGCGGCCAGACGGCCAACTCCAGGGTGATTCGTTCAAAATAACTGTTATCAGGCAAAGGTCCGTGTCCATATTCAAGGTCTACAACAGTTGCCAGAAGCTGCAGGGTTTGGGTCTCCAACAGCACTTGGGTCTGCGGCTCGACCAGGACCAGTTCACCCTTCGGTTCGAGACGAGCCCGAATAGCAGGGTCGCTGAACGCATGGTGTGACATCAAAACCTTGGTGGCAGTCTTGATATCGTTCTTGTCGAACAGCCAGAATTCAAGCGCGGTGACCTTCTTGGGCTCACCAACGCCTATGGATTCGGAAACACCGACCCCATACTCACCCATGAACTCACCAGCCTGCGTGTCAATGCTGAACGATTCGTCGTACAGGTCATCGCCAAGAACATAAGTCGTCATGGTCTGGGTGATCGGAGGAGCGAGACCCAACTGCTCAAAATTGGTCTTCTCTGCCTTGCGATTCATTTCCACTGCCTGCATGGCCGGAGTCGCCTCGCCTGTCGGTCGCTTGGCAAGCAAACGATAGAGCGAAAGTCCACCGTAGCCAAGAACGCCGATCAAAACGATGGCGCCAAAACCAATGGTTATAGTCCTCACCAAAGTGGAGCTGGAACCGGTCTCAGCCACGGGCGGCTCACTTGCCAGCACAGTGGTTACGACATCGCCAAAACTCTTGATCACAGATGTATCCATGCCGTTGGGGTTGGCTTGAATGGCATTAAACGCCTGCTGTGCGCCGACTCCCAAATTCTTCCAGCGCTGAACAGCCAGATCGGGGCTTGGGTTCAAACGATAAGAATCGATCGCCATCCTCAGGTAATCTTCCTGCAGGTCCGCGCGCAGATAGGAGGGAGTTGCATCCTTAAATTCTTTGGTCTGCCATCCAATTAACAACCCCGCCACCAATCCCGCCACCAGGGCAAGAATTGGAACCAGGGGCAGTCTTTTTGCTATAGCACTGGCAAGCTGCATAAAACACTCCTTTTTTTAGTAACTTTCGCTTGATTATACATCTTATTCTACACACCCTGCATGGCAGAATGATTATCGGGCTTCCATGAAATATAGCACACGCTCTGAATCGCGCACAACCTCATTTTTATGTATATTAAACCGTGCAGAAAATGCCCGTTCAAATCCCTCGCGGGTGTAGTTGGGGAAGATGTCTTCACGAGAGGCGAGCAATTTTTGCACCTGCGAGTCAGATTTCGGGACAAACTCGATCACCAGCGACCTGCATCGGTTGGCAAAAAAATCTGCCAGTTGAGGCAAAGGGACGTTGTTCGAAATGGCGAGATGATGGATGACTGCCAGCGCGAGTGCCATATCCACCGGACCGCGCGCACCGAATGAGTCACGCTCGCGGTTATCCCATCCGAGTGACGGGCTGGGATTGGTCAGGTCCAAAACCAGGGGGAGAATATTCTCCTCTTTTTTGGCTTTTACCGTTCGGTAATTCTGCTCCACAGCGGCTGGATCAATATCAAAAGAGACCGTGAACGCGCCCGAAGACGCCGCTTCGCGGCTGAACACGCCTGTGTTTCCGCCCAGATCCCAAACGAGTTTTGGTTTTCTCTCAGCCGACCAGTCCTTGACCAATTGCTTTTTGTGCTCAAAGGCAGAATCGGTGTAATTGGTATTTTCGTAGTAATCGCCCCATTCCGTGCCAGCGGGCTTCCAACTGAGTTTCTTAACCGTCGCCTCAAGGCTTTCGATCAACCCGGTCAATGCCTGCATGGACATTCCCCCGCTGCGCGGCGCAACGGTCTTGTCTGAATATCTCTTTTGCGCGCCCGCGTGGATGTGAATATGGGTCAACAAGCCAAAGTTAAATTTTGTCTTCGCGGGAAGCAGTTCACTTGCAAGATCAAGCGGAACGCCATCAATGTATACGCGCAGTAGTTGACTCAGCCGCACATCACGGTATGCCATCAACGCCAGCGGAGCGAGGAAATGCTGGCAGAACTGCTTGTATGCCGTCCACGGCTTGCCTTCCTGATAAATCTCAAAAGAAAGCGTGTCGATCAGGGTCGCCTTGCCGCGCACGAACTGGATGTTGTACGCGCTCGCATCCTTCAAGGACATCCCCAGTTTCAACGCACGTTTTTCGATCGATAAGGTCGCAAGGGCGGCATCTTTCAACTGGCTGAACGACCATTCATACGGGTAGGAGATGAACGGCACGCGCTCAGGTTGGATGATCTTGAACGCCGCATCACGCTGCGCGTCGGCCGGAGCCTGATCTGCCTCAACATGCGGAATCAACAACCCAACCTTGACCAGTCTCTCGTACAACCCAGAGTCCATCAACCGCGCATAATCGTTTGAATATGCGCGGTTGATCTGGCGGTAGAGGATTCCAGCTCTCGAAAACAGGAATCCGCTCGGGTCACGAAAAGATGCGGAGAGTTGTTCAGTGCTAGGCATTGTCCGAATCTGATTCCTCTTCTTCTGGCTTGGGTTTCACACCAAAAAGTTTTTTGATACTGCCCCACGAAGCGCGGATGGCAACGCCCAAGCCCAAAATGGCGGCGATCGCCAATTGGATGATCATGCTGCCGGAGCCAGGGTCAAGGTATGGAAGGGGTGAAAAGTGCATGGTTTATTTCTCTTTCTATTCTACAGATTCAGGAATGATATCTTCCAACAGGAAGGACTCGGAGCAGTTGATGCATTGCGCCTCGCGCTTGTTGGCGATCACCAGCAAGCCGTTGCACTTCGGGCACGGATTCGCAAGCGGTCGCTTCCATGAAGTGAAGTCGCAGTTGGGGTAATTGACACAGCCGAAGAAAGTGCGTCCCTTGCGGGTCTTGCGCTCAACAAGGTCGCCGTGATCCTTGGGGCAGCTCACACCGATCTTCTCCAGCCACGGTTCTGTGTATCGGCATTCGGGGAAGCCGCTGCAAGAAATGAATTTTCCAAAACGCCCGTAGCGGATGACAAGTTCCTTGCCGCACTCAGGGCAGGCGCGCCCGATCGGTTCAGGACCAGACTTGGTGACGGGCATCTCCGCCTGCGCTTTTTTGATATCTTCTGCGAAAGGCGTGTAAAACTCGCGAATGGCTTCCGTCCATTGCATCTCGCCTTCCGCGATCTTGTCGAGGTCTTCCTCCATGTGCGCGGTGAAGTTGTAATCCACCACCTCAGGGAAGTACTGCATCATCAGGTCGCTGACTTGAAAGCCGGTGTCGGTCGGAATCAGACGCTTTTCTTCACGCAGCACATATCCACGCTGTTGAATGGTGGAGATGGTCGGCGCGTAGGTGGACGGACGACCGATTCCGTTCTCTTCCAATGCCTGCACCAGTGACGCTTCAGAGAAGCGCGGCGGCGGCTGGGTAAAATGCTGTTCAGGGATCAGATGCACCAATTCGAGGTTCTGCCCTTCGGCAACACCCGCGGGGATCTTCACATCCTCTTCCTCTTCGGTCTTTACATCTTCATTCTTGGCTTCTTCATAAACCACCATGAAGCCGGGGAATTTCACCGCCGAGCCTGAAGCGCGCATGAGGTATTCGTGCTCTTTCGTCTTGCCGGTCACTTCGACCTGCAGGGTATCGAACACAGCGGATTCCATTTGCGAAGCGACAAATCTCTGCCAGATCAAACGATAGAGTTTGTACATCGCAGGCTCAAGATATTCCTTGACCTTCTCCGGATCACGCATGACCGAGGTCGGGCGGACCGCTTCGTGGGCTTCCTGTGCCCCTGCAGATTTTGTCTTATAGATCGGCGCTTCAGCGGGCAGAAAATCCGCGCCGTATTTGCCGCTGACATATTCGCGCGCTTCGTTCTGCGCGATGGTCGAGACATTGGTCGAGTCGGTACGCATGTAAGTGATCAGACCCGTGGTGCCGCCCTCACCCACATCCTGACCTTCATACAGTCCCTGCGCCAGACCCATCGTGCGTTTGGCAGTGAAACCCAGTTTACGCGATGCTTCCTGCTGCAACGTGGAGGTTGTGAACGGCGCAAGCGGTTTGCGTCGGCGCTCGCCGCGCTTGACCTTGGTGATCGAGTATGCGGCAGTCTCCATATCGATCAAGATCGGCTCAACTGTTTGCTTGTTGGGGAGTTCTGGTTCCTTCTCATCCACACGGACAAGCTTGGCAGTGAATGTTGACTTTAGATTTTCGGGCTTGAACTCGCCGTGGATCGACCAATACTCGACCGGCTTGAATTCATCAATCTCCCGTTCACGCTCGACGATCAGCCTGAGCGCCACCGATTGCACGCGCCCCGCCGACAGACGTCCGCGCACCTTCTCCCACAAAATGGGACTGATGCTGTAGCCAACAAGACGGTCCAACACGCGGCGGGCCTGCTGGGCATTGACCAGATCCATGTTGATGTCACGCGGATGAGAGAACGCCTCTGCTACTGCGGGCGCAGTGATCTCATGGAAGACCACGCGCTTGGTGCGCTCCATGTCGATCTGCGCGGCTTCTGCCAAATGCCACGAAATGGATTCACCTTCGCGGTCAGGATCGGTCGCGAGAAAGATCTCGTTGGCGGTCGCCGCCAGCTTCTTGATCTCTTTAACAATATCCTTCTTTTCATTGGGCACGCGATACTTCGGCTCGAAGTTGTTTTCCACATCCACAGAAAGCTGGGACTTAAGCAGGTCGCGCACATGCCCCACCGAAGCGCGAACCGTGTATCCCTTGCCCAGAAAACGTCCAACGGTCTTCGCCTTGGCCGGCGATTCCACGATGACCAGTTTTCCTTCACGCACAACCACTTTCTCAGGCTTGGGCGGTGCGACCATGTCGGCGTGCGCATCGGTCTTGCCCATCCGATAAAGTTTCGTGCCGCACTCGGTACAAACCGCAGTTGTAATGGGAGAACCCTTCGCATTAAAACCTGCGACCGGATCCTTCATTTCTCTTTTGGTCTTACACTTCATGCAATAAGCGTCCATCAATAATCCTTTTATCGTTCATCCTGAGCGTGGCTGAGAAATGAACTTCTCCACTACAAAAATTTTTCCTGATTATGTTTCTTCAAATGTACAACAACATCACGGACTTTCTGTGATTGATCTGTCTTACAGACCATCAAAACGTCACCCGCATCAATGATGACCATGTCATCCACACCGATCGTGACGATCAATCTTTCATTATTGCCGCCATAGACCAAAGTGTTATGAGTTTCATGCGCGAGGTGCAGGCTGCTGTTGGTCGCAATATTACCATCCATATCAGGTAAAAGCACTTCGAACAGCGAAGACCACATCCCAACATCGCTCCAGCCCAGTCCACCTGCGGGTAAAACCGCCACCCGTTCAGCCTTTTCCATAATGCCGTAATCGACGGTTTCGACCTTGAGATCGCGCCAGTTTTCATTTAACACATCTGCCTGCTGATCCGTGCCCCAAGCGGAGGAAATTTTCTTCAGCGCCGTACCCAGCTCGGGCATCTGCTTGTCGATCTCGCCGAGGATCGCATCTGCGCGCCAGATGAACATGCCGCTGTTCCAGGAATGATCGCCAGTGCGGAGCAATTGCTGGGCCGTCTTCTCATCGGGCTTTTCGATAAAGCGCACCACATTATACGTGGGGTATTTATATTGTCCATCCAACGGCTTGCCCTGTTGGATATATCCGTACGCTGTGGAAGGCTGCGTCGGCGTGATACCCAAAGTCACCAGATATCCATTATCCGCCACATCAAATGCAGCTTTGAGCAGATAATGAAACAGATCACGGTTGCGGATGAAATGATCCGAAGGCAAGATCGCCATCGAAGCATCTTTATCACGCTTATGGAGAACGGCAGCCGCCAATCCTACCACAGAGGCTGTCCCGCGCGGAGAAGATTCGATCAAATAATTTTCTTCAGGGATATCGGGCGCTTGCAAACGCATTTCACGCGCCTGCTCTTCCACCGTCACCACCAGAATACGCTCAGGGGGGAACAATTCTTCAAGCCGCTTTACTGTGCTTTGGAAAAGAGTCTCCTGCCCCAACAATGGGAGAAGCTGCTTCGGCTTTTCCTTCCTAGAAACCGGCCAGAGACGGGTTCCACCGCCGCCAGCCATGATGACTGCATACCTATGTTCCATAATCTTTACATGTCACAAGTTGCGCTACCTTTGTAAACGAATGCGCTTCCTGCTCATGTTCACTCCTCAATTTTATATTCGCCCTGATCTTCGCGCGCCGCAACATAATTCATGCCGCCCACCTGACGCACCATGCCCTTCAACTCCATTAGAACGAGTGTAGCAGATACCTTCTCAATGGGCAAACCCGCCTGATTGCGGATCTCATCCACATGCAATGGTTCACTGCCAAGCACATTCAAAACGCGGGCTTCGGTCTCATCAGCAGGGATCGCCTTGCGGGCCGCCTTATGTTCGCCGATGCGCGTAAAATCCAAAGCCTGCATAATATCATTGACGCTCAAAAGAGGCTGGGCGCCTTTTTGAATGAGCTTATTGGTGCCCTTGCTTTGAGGCGCAAGTATACTACCAGGCACCGCAAATATTTCACGCCCCTGCTCTGCGGCAAACTCGGCCGTGATCAACGCGCCGCTTGTCTCACCTGCTTCAATGACAACGACCGCCAATGATAAACCAGAAATGATGCGGTTGCGCGGGGGAAAATTGGAGGCGTCTGGCGGAGTACCCACTGCGTAATCGCTCATGATCGCGCCGCGCTCCATCATCTGTTCGGCTAATTTCAAATGTTCAGGCGGATAGATCTTATCAACCCCCGAACCCAAAATACCGATCGTGCGACCGCCGGCACGCAGAGCTGTTTGATGCGCTATGGCATCCACACCACGCGCAAGCCCGCTGACGACAGTGATGCCATTCGACGCAAGAAACCCCGCAAGTTCCTCGGTGATCTGCCTGCCATAAGGTGTAACCCGGCGCGTGCCCACAATGGCAACCGCAAACAGGTCATCAGGCAGATACTCGCCGCGGATGTACACCACGGGCGGCGGCTGATCGATCTCTTTCAATCTTGTTGGGTAGGCTTCATCCTGCCAGGTGAGAATCTTTATCCCCTGCGATTCGATCTTCGCCCAAACCTGGTCCAGATTAATATTTTTTCGTGCCGCGAGGACACGTTCGATCACCTTCGCGCCGAGGCCTGCTTCAGCAAGGCTGGCAGGGTCTGCCCCCCAGGCAGTTTGAAGGTCGCCAAAATACGCGATCAACCCCTGCAGCCGAACTGCGCCAATGCCTTTGATTAGGTTAAAACCAACCCAGTACTTTTTTTCGTCCATGTTGAAAAAATGTTGCAGGCTGGGAGGTTGAAGGTTTAACTCGCAACCCTCAACCTGCAAAACCTACAACCCGTCGAGAAGATGAACTGTCAGTATACGAGAATCCATATCCAGATTAAGAATGACCGGTGGGATTGCGGGCAGGAGGATCTCCTTGCCGGACTCATTCCGAACCACATAAACATCGTTCGCGCCTGTTTCGAGGATCTCCACCAACTTACCAAGCGGATTGCCGTTGTCTTCCACAACATCCAGACCGATCATTTCATATTGATAGTGTTGACCCTCTGGCAGCGGCGGGACTTCAGCCGCCTTGACGTACACCCATTGATTGCGGAGCTTACCCACATCTTCAGGAGTGTCGATGCCGCGGAAACTGACAAGCAGTCCGTCTTTGTGCGGGCGGACAGTATCGAAGGTGAGAGGCTGTCGCTTCTCTCCGACCAGTACCTTGCGCCCCTTCCTGATTCTCTCAGGAAAGTCGGTGTGCAAATCCATTATGATCTCGCCGCTTACGCCGTGAGACCTTCGCAGGTAGCCTATTACTAAATAGACAGGCTCGCCTGCCGGCGAGCCTGATGATTGCTGATTTGCTGGCATTAGGGTTCCATCACATCCAGTGTTGCCTGCTTGCCTTCGCGCTCGGCAGCCACTCGCAGCAATGTGCGAATGGAGTTCGCAACCTTGCCGCCTTTGCCGATCACCCGTCCCATGTCGTCTTTGATGACGCTTAGCTCAATTCGGATCCGCGACCCTCCCCCGCTTTGACGAACCTGCACTTCTTCGGGGTGATCCACAAGGGACTTGGCAATGTATTCAATAAGTTCTTTCATGATAATTTCTTTCATAAGACCCTAAAGGCTATAAAACCTTTAGGGTCTCGTGTGAATTACTTGGTGGTGCGAACGGGGGCAGCGCGCTTCACTTCAGCTTCTGCGGCTTCAGCCACGAGGGCTTCAAGAGCTTCGCCCTTCTTGAGGCGTTCAAAGCGAGCCTGGGTGCCGGAGGTCTTGAAGATCTGCGCCACGGACTCGGTCGGGAGAGCGCCGTTCTTCATCCAATGAAAGACGCGGTCTTCCTTGATCTGAATGGTGGCGGGATTGGTGCGGGGGTTGTACACGCCCAAAATTTCCAAAAAGCGACCATCGCGGGGGGATTCCTTGTCCGCAGCGATGATGCGGTACGTGGGTTGGCCTTTGAGACCAATACGACGTAAACGAATTCTTACCATTTTATACTTACTCCTTTAGAATGTTTTGCGTCTCAGACAGGCGGAGGGGTAGTGTGCAAGGTACACACGAGTCGCGGGCTGAAATCACAGGGGCGTATTTTACCAGAAAAAAAG
>JAGNWT010000058.1:13094-24658 GCA_017985935.1 Anaerolineales bacterium
GAATTCTTACCATTTTATACTTACTCCTTTAGAATGTTTTGCGTCTCAGACAGGCGGAGGGGTAGTGTGCAAGGTACACACGAGTCGCGGGCTGAAATCACAGGGGCGTATTTTACCAGAAAAAAAGTGAAATTCCATTTGGGGCGGTATTTTACAGGTGGTGCGAATCGTATGACCTGCGTTTTCTACCCAAACATTCTTCCCAGACCCTTGCCGCCGGTCTTTTGGATCATCTTCATCATTTTCTGCGCCTCGCGGAACTGCTTGATGAGGCGATTCACATCCTGAACGTCCATGCCAGCCCCGGCGGCAATGCGCCTGCGGCGGGATGCGTTCAAGATATCGGGGTCGCGACGTTCCTTCACGGTCATTGAGTTGATGATCGCTTCAGACTGTTTGAAGGATTCTTCCACAAGGGTTGGATCAATGCCGCGTGCCGCCTGACCCATTTGTCCGGGCAGCATTTCCATGATCTGCGCCAGTGGACCCATCTTCTTCATCTGCTTCATTTGTTCGAGCCAATCCTCCAACGAGAACTGTCCCTTCATCATCTTCTGCGCCTGGAGCGCCTGCGCTTCCATATCCTGACCTTGATAAGCAGCTTCAGCTTTTTCGATCAAGCCGATCATGTCGCCCATGCCGAGGATGCGGGAAGACAAACGCGAAGGATCATAGGCTTCGAGCGCATCCAGTTTTTCGCCCGTGCCGATAAATTTAATGGGGATGCCCGTCACTGAGCGGATGGAGATCGCCGCGCCGCCGCGTGAGTCACCGTCCATTTTGGTGAGGATCAAGCCTGTCAAGTTGACCGAGTTCTTGAAACCCTGCGCGATATTCAACGCCTCCTGACCGATCATGGAATCGACCACGAGCAGGATATCTACCGGGTTGACATTCGCCGCGATGGCTTTTACTTCATCCATGAGAGCCGCATCCAACTGCGACCGACCGGCAGTATCCACGATCATCAAGCTGTATCCGCCCTTTTCGGCTTTGTCGAAGGCACGCTTCGCAAGCTGAGGCGGAGTGAGCGACGGGTCGGTCTCCACTTCAACATCGAGCCGTTCGCCAAGCTGCTGCAATTGCTTCACCGCGGCGGGACGATACGGGTCGCCAGCCACAAGCAAAATGCGCTCTCCTTTTGCTTTCATCAACCGCGCAAGTTTTCCTGCGGCGGTGGTCTTGCCTGCACCCTGCAAACCAACCATCATGATGACGCGCGGCTTCGGTCCGGTGAGATTAAGCCCAACGGGTTCGCCGAGCGAGGCGATCAATTCTTCGTGGACGATCTTGATCACCTGCTGACCCGGGTTGAGCGCACGCGAAACCTCGGCGCCGACAGCGCGCTCGCGGACTTTGGCAATGAAGGTCTTGACCACGCTGAAATGCACATCCGCTTCGATGAGCGCGAGGCGGACTTCCTTCATGGCGGCATCCACATCCGCTTCGGAGAGTTTTCCGCGGCGGCGAAGATTATCAAAGATTTGGTTAAGTCTTCCAGTGAGGGTTTCAAACATGAGATCAATGCTCCAGCAGGGATAATGCCTCTAAAGTAGAAGCAGGTTGAGGTTAAGAAAGATGCGTCGGTTTTCCTTCTCCAGAAAGTCCGCGCAGTCGCCAATGATAGCACGCCCATCTCATTGCGACAATAACAATTTCTTTACATGGAAGCCGAAACTACTTATACTGGCTCGTGTTTTCAATGCAACAACCAATCTCAATTACGGAGGAATCATGGCGACAGGCACACCGATGGTGAATGATAGAAGAGAGATCTTTGGCTGGGCAATGTACGACTGGGCGAATTCCGCCTTTAGCACGACCGTGGGAACCGTGTTCCTCGGACCTTACGTGGCTTCATTGGCACGCAGCGCGGCAGAAGCAGCAGGGACAACGACCGTTTCGTTCCTGGGGATTCCAGTTGCGCCTGATTCTTTCCTTCCGTACTGCATCTCATTTTCTGTGGGCATGCAGGTTCTGTTCCTGCCCATTCTCGGCGCGATCGCGGATTATTCTCACATGCGCAAACGCATGATGCAGATCTTCGCGACCATCGGCGCATTAGCCACGATCTTGATGTTCCTCATCACTGGCGGGCTGTGGTGGCTGGGCGGAGTTTTGTTCGTGGTGGCGAATCTTGCGTTCGGCGCGGCGATGGTTTTCTACAACGCCTACTTGCCCGATATTGCGAGCGAAGACGAAAGAGACAGGGTCTCCTCGTATGGCTGGGCGATGGGCTATATGGGCGGCGGCATTTTGCTGGCGTTGAATTTAGCCTTCTTTATTTTCAGCGAAGACCTTGGCGTGCCGGGCGATATTGCCGTCCGCATTAACCTGGCTTCGGCGGGCATCTGGTGGCTGGGATTTGCCTTCATCACCTGGGGCAGATTGCGCCCGCGTCACGCGGCGCGGCAACTCCCCGCTGGCGAAACGTACGCTTCGATCGGCTTCAAGCAGTTGAAGAAGACCTTCAGCGAAGTGAGGCACTTCCCCGAAACACTGAAGTTCCTGCTTGCGTACTTCCTTTACAACGACGGCATTCAAACCGTGATCGCCGTCTCTGCGACCTTTGCCGCCGCGCCGCTCATTCAAGGCGGCTTGGAGCAAGACCAGACCACCCTGACAGCAGTCATCCTGATGATCCAGTTCATGGCTTTCTTTGGCGCGTTGTTCTGGGGCAAGCTGGCAAAGTGGATCGGCGCGAAGCAGTCGGTGATCGTCAGCCTTGTGATCTGGGCGGGCGTGGTGATCTACGCTTACGGCGGCTTGAAGGGCGAAACTGTCACCGCTCAATTCTTTGTGCTTGGCGTGTTCATTGCTCTGGTGATGGGCGGCTCACAAGCCATCAGCCGCAGCCTCTTCGCGCAGATGATCCCCAACGGCAAGGAAGCGGAGTTCTTCGCCTTCTATGAGATCTCGGAGCGCGGGACTTCGTGGATCGGACCGCTGGTCTTTGGGCTGGCCAATCAGATATTCAACGATCTGCGCATCGGCATTCTGTCTTTGATCTTCTTCTTCATCATGGGCTTGATCATTCTGCCCTTTGTGAATGTCAACAAAGCCATTTCAGACGCCAAGAAATATAACGGAAGTTAGAAAATAACGAACAGCAAAACAGGACTGGCGAAAATCGCCAGTCCTGTTTTTATTTTTTGTGTTTCTTCTTGACGAATAAAGGCGGGAGTTTTAACTTGGGCGAGCGGTCACTGGACCATGGCGCATGAGGAGCCATGATCAAAGAACACAACACGAGCAGAACCCGGTCATAGTTGACTCGCCAGCCTGCAAAATCTGCCCATGCTTTTTCGCGGTCAGTCTTAAGCGGAACTCCGACAGCGGAAAGTTTCTCCAACACCGCATCAAATTCCTCGCGGGTAACACTGATCGGCGTGTCAGGGTAGCGCGGGTCTTTGGGATATGGGATGTCGAAATAATCCGCGATGCGGCGCAATGCAAGGAAGCCTGCGCGGATGTTCAATGCGGCAGAGGCTTCGTATGGAATATCCACCGCAGAGAGTGTGATCGCCGCAGTATCCAACACTGCGCCAGAGGCCGTGATCCACGAATTTTCCGGGCGCGGAGAGCGAAAGAACACCAGGGCTGGAAGTGTGGTGTGGCTTTCCTCCACATCTGCGAACCATGCCTCCCAGGTTTTCCAATACTCACCGAGTTTGCTTAATCCATGAATGCGGTGGAAACGCAGCAACATCTCTTCAGCAGAAGGAGGGCTGCCCGCGCGGACTCCGAGCATGTTCACGGCTTGCTCGCGGCGAGAGAAAGCGGAGTACATGGTCGGCAAATATGCCATGAGCAGCGCCACCAACACAAGCCCGATCAAGGCTTCGCTGAAAGCAAGCGCATTCACAGCGGGGCTGTCTGATGTGGCGAAGCCAAGCGTCAGCAGGGACGACCCGCTGAAGCGCAGGTCCGCGAACGCATCCCCCACTCCGAGCGACCAGTACATGAAAGAAAATCCGATCATGATCAACAGGTACCAGGTCGGCACGAGCAGCATCAGGCTGATGGGAGAATAGTACGCCATGATCGCATCGCGCCGTTCGTAGGTGGTCGCAAAGCGCAGGATGAATTCAAAGACACGGCGCGCCAATCCAAAAACAATGCGGTTCAATTGACTGCGCGCCGCACGCGGCAATACAAAAGTGGACAACGCCGAGAAGATCGTCATGACCACAAGAATAGAGCCGAGGAGAAAAACAAAAACTTTAACGAAGGTATCCATAATGGGCGATTATAAGGAGGGAATTAAGAAACTGTCCACCTTGCGGTGGACAGTCGGATTACTGCAAATGGGAGTCGATCGCGCTTCTTAGCTGGTCTTCTGTGACAAAGCCGATCATTTTTTCCAGAACATTTCCATTGCCATCGAGGATGTAAAGCTCAGGCTGATAATAAAAACCAAGTGTGCGCTGGAATGCGTCGGTGTTGGGGTCGTCGGCGTCAAGATAAGTGAATGTGACTTTGCCAAAATACTCTGCTTCTAGCCCATGAACCATGGGCGCCATTGAGCGGCAGGTACCTCAGGTAAAGCGGAAGAATTCCACCAATTGCAGCTGACCAGCCGCAAGGCTGACCGTAGCCGGGTCGGTGGCTTCGAGATTTGGGCCACGGGAAGTGGCGACGGCTTGTACTTCCACAGGCTGGGAAGTGGCGGTCGCCTCCGGCGCAGACGGGGTGGCGGGTGCGGCAACAGTGGCAGTGGGTGCCTCTGGAGCAGCAGCCTCAGTCGCCGGAGCGTTGGTCGCTGCCGGAGCGCAGGCTGACGCCAAAAGAACAAGCGCCAGGCTGACGATCGAGAATTTGAAGCGGCGTTTCATCTCTTTGCATGTCTCCTTTTTAGTGTATTGCTGACAAAGACGACCTCCTTCTTCCGATTCTTACACTCCTCATCATTCTCTCACCCACCCCCTTCGACCATCTTTGACTCCTCTGAAATCCTACGCTATACTAATATTGCAAGTTGATCGAACATTAACCCACCTTTCAAAAAGGAGAATCCTTATGGCTGACTTCAAACTTACATACGCGACCATGTTCAACCCGCCCGAAGAATTACACACTGGCTTCGACAAAGCAGTGGAAAAACTCAAGAAAAATATGGGACAAGAATACGGCATGTACATCAACGGCAAGGAAGTGCATGCTGATGAAAAGATCGAAGACCGCTCCCCGGTCAACACAGATTGGGTGCTGGCCGTCATGCAAAAAGGAAACGCAAAACACGCTCACGACGCGCTGGAAGCAGCCCGCAAAGCCTTCCCCGCCTGGAGCCACACCCCGTGGCAAAAACGCGTGGAATATCTGCGCAAAGCGGCATCTCTCATCGAAGAACGCATCTTTGACCTCGGCGCAGCCATGGCGCTCGAAGTCGGCAAGAACCGCATGGAGTCGCTGGGCGATGTGCAGGAAACTGCCGACCTGATCTACTACTCCTGCTATCAAATGGAAAAGAACAACGGCTACGTGGTTGAGATGGGCAAAGACCCGCTCGTCGGCTACGAAGCGCGCAACGTCTCTGTGCTGCGCCCATACGGTGTTTGGCTGATCGTCTCCCCCTTCAACTTCCCGCAC
Organism: Anaerolineales bacterium; assembly: GCA_017985935.1. Taxonomy (GTDB): domain Bacteria; phylum Chloroflexota; class Anaerolineae; order Anaerolineales; family Villigracilaceae; genus Villigracilis. The sequence goes on from JAGNWT010000058.1 coordinate 18,684, forward strand.
GCCCTCACCGGCGGACCGATGGGCGCGGCGCTTGTCACCGGCAACACAGTGGTTGTCAAGCCTGCCACCGACACCGCATGGATCGTGCGCCTGCTGATCGATTGCTTCCGCGATGCGGGCATACCCGAAGGCGTGGTGAACTTCGTCACCGGTCCCGGCTCCACGCTTGGGCAGGCGCTCGTTGATTCATCGGAGGTAGACGGCGTGACCTTCACTGGCTCCTTCGATGTCGGCATGAAGATGTTCCAGGATTTTGGCAAGCGCAATTATGTGCGCCCGATCATTTTGGAACTTGGCGGCAAGAACCCTGTCATCGTTTCAAAGAATGCGGATCTGGAACGCGCAACCATCGGCATCATCCGCTCGGCGTTTGGCTTGCAGGGACAAAAATGCTCAGCCGCTTCACGCGTGCTGGTCGCTGATTCTGTTTACGACGAGCTGGTCAGCCGCTTGAAGGATGCCGCTTCAAAACTTGTGCTCGGCGATCCCACAGACCGCGGCACCTACAACGGTCCGGTCGTCAATAAATCATCCTACAAGGAATTTCAAGACTTCTGTGCCGAAGTCAAACAGGGCGGCGGCAAGTTCCTTGTTGGCGGCAACGTGAAGACCGGCGGCATGTACGACAAGGGTTTCTACTGCGAAAGCACCTTCGTCGTTGACCTGCCCTTCTCGCACCGCTTGTGGAAGCATGAAATGTTCCTGCCCATCACCACCATCGGCAAGTTCAGTTCGCTCGATGAAGCAATGGCGATCGCCAACGATGTGAACTACGGCCTGACCGCCGGATTCTATGGTTCCGTCGAAGAGACCGATTGGTTCTTCGATCATATCGAAGCCGGTGTGACCTATGCCAACCGTCCGCAAGGAGCGACCACCGGCGCATGGCCGGGCTTCCAACCGTTCGGCGGCTGGAAAGGTTCAGGCTCAAGCGGCAAGAACGCCGGCGGACATTACTACCTGCCGCTGTACATGCACGAGCAGATCCGTACACTCATCAAGTAAAACCATACATCAAGGAAAAATTTCCCCTTTCTCGTTTCGGGAAAGGGGAAATTTTTACAAAGCCCATGCCTTGGAATCCAGAGCAATATCATAAATTTCAGTCGGAGCGTTCCGCGCCGTTTTACGACCTGTTGAAACTCGTGGAGGTTCGTCCACGCTTGCAAGCCATTGATCTCGGCTGCGGCACCGGAGAGTTGACCCGCGTGTTGGCAGATTCCCTTCCAGAGAGTCAAGTGACCGGGCTGGATTCCTCAGCCCCAATGCTGCAAAAAGCCGCGCCGTATTCTTCCTCAAACCTGCACTTCGAACAGGGAGATATCTCTGCACTCCAGGGAAGCTGGGATCTGATCTTCAGCAACGCGGCGATCCAATGGGTCGAAGATCATCAGAGGCTAATCCCCTTTTTATTCTCCAGGCTCAATCCCGGCGGACAGATCTGTGTGCAGATCCCATCGAACCACCATCACATCTCTCACCAACTGATCCGCGAGACCGCCAGAACCAAACCATTCGTTGATGTCTTGAACGGATTTGAACGGGTCGCTCCCGTCCTTGCCATAGACGAATACGCAAAAATATTTTTCGACCTCGGCGCGGAGAATATCGTCATCTTCGAAAAAATATATCCGCACGTTTTGGGAGACTCAGATGCCGTCATCGAGTGGATATCTGGCACCGCGCTCGTCCCTTATTTTGAAAAACTTGGCACGCATCAAGCCGCGTTCCTGGAGACCCTGCGCCAAAAAATGAAAAAAGCACTGCCAGAAAGCCCTTTACTATATCCCTTCCGCAGGATATTATTTTCAGCCGCGAAACCAGCAGCATAAAAGGCGATCGTGGAGCGTATACCAATGGACGGCGACGAACCATTAATCTACCGGGTAGGAATGTTCTTCTACGTGATCGGCGGCGGAGCCTTTGTGCTCTTTGTCACCTCTGACCTTGCCAAACAGGTGGATTTCGACTTCCTCTTCATTGCCATCGTGATGATCGGCATCGGCTGGATGTTTCGTCGCGGCATGACCCCGCCACCCTCGGCAGGACGCTTCGCATGGTTAAAGAAAACGCGGGAAGCCGCGAAAAAGAAAAAAGCAGAAAAGTCAAAAGCCGGTCAGGCAGCAAAGAAAAGATAATATGTCCAAACTCATCTCACTCAAACAGGCAATCTCAGAATATGTCAGCGATGGCGATGTTGTCTACGCCGCAGGATTTACCCACCTCATTCCCTTTGCCGCCGGGCATGAGATCATTCGTCAGGGCAGGAAAAATCTCACCCTCGCCCGCGCAACGCCCGACCTGATCTACGATCAGATGGTTGCGGCGGGATGCGCAAAGAAGGTCATCTTCTCATACATGGGCAATCCCGGCGTCGGTTCTCTGCGCATTGTGCGCACCGCCATCGAAAAAGGCGGGCTTGAATGGGAAGAGTATTCACACTTCGGCATGATCACCCGCTTGCAGGCAGGTGCGTCTGGACTGCCCTTCCTCCCCATGAAGCAGACAGGCGGCGAAGATCTCGAGAAAGCCAACCCGCAGATCAAACGCATCCCCGACCCATACGGCGGGAAAGATGTGATCGTGGTGCCCGCGCTCAACCCTGATGTAGCCATCGTCCATGTGCAGCGCGCAGACCAGAATGGCAATGCTCACTTATGGGGCATCATTGGCGAACAGAAGGAAGCGGCCTTCGCCGCGAAAAAGGTCATCCTCACCGCAGAAGAGATCGTGGACGAGTCTGTCATCCGGTCTGACCCGAACCGAACCATGATCCCCGGCATCGTTGTCAGCGCCGTTTGTCATGTTCCATTTGCAAGCCACCCATCATATTCCCAGGGCTACTACGATCGCGACAACGAGTTCTATCTCGCGTGGGACAAGATCAGCGAATCACCTGAAGCGGTCAAAGCATATCTCGACGAGTGGGTCTTCGGTGTAAAAGACCGCCAAGAATACTGGCAAAAGATCGGCACGCAAACCCACGAACGTCTGAAGGTGGAAGCAAAATTCAGCGAAAAGATCAACTACGGAAAGTATTGATCCGCTCAACCTTATAATCGAAATTTCTGATCACTGAGGCATCGAGAGAAACCTCCATGCCTCAGTGTCCATTCTGCTCTTGAGTCCAGACAAATGAACACTCCATATTTTGATCGTGGCGGCGAGGGAACGCCGCTTCATTTTTTACATGCCAACGGCTATCCCCCCGCTTGTTACAAAACCTTGTTCGATCTGCTCACCGCCCGTCACCATGTCTTTGGGATGAAACTCCGCCCCTTGTGGAACGACTCGAAGATCGAGGACATCACAGACTGGCATCCCTTCTCAGACGACCTGCTCCGGTTCCTTTCAATGGGTTGGGAGTCCCCGGTGATCGGGGTCGGTCATTCCATCGGAGGCATTGTCACACTGCGAGCCGCAATGCGCGAACCCAATAAATTTCGCGCGGTGATCCTGCTGGACCCGGTGCTGTTCCCGGTTTCACGCTTGATCGCATGGAACATCATCCGAGCTGCCGGGCTTGGGACCAAAGTCCACCCGCTGATTGCCGGGGCGCAAAGACGCAGGCGAACATTCAACGATCTCGACACTGTCTTTCGCAGTTATCGCAGCCGTGATGTTTTCCGATACCTGAACGATGAAAGCCTGCGGCACTACATTGAAGGAATTACAAAACCGAGAGATGGAGGCGGCTTTGAGTTGGTCTTCTCACCCGAATGGGAAGCGCATATTTATCTTACCGGGCTGCGTGACTTTGACCTGTGGAAGCAGCTGCCAAAACTAAAAGTGCCGACCCTGATCATTCGGGGCGCAGAAACCGATACCTTCCTGGCGCGCACGGGAGATCTGGTGAAAAAGAAAAACCCAAATATTCAAGTGGTCAGCCTCGAAAGATCCACCCATCTGGTTCCGTTGGAACGACCGCAGGAGGTCTTCGATCTCATCCAGTCGTTTCTTGAAAAAGTCCATTAAACAGAACAGACCCGAAGAGTTTTCTTCGGGTCTGTTCTGTTATTACAAGCGGCGTTTACTGCCGACCCATCTTACAACGTTGAGGTTCTTGATTTGTACCGATGAAACCGAACGCCTCACGGCAGACATTGTCCACGCCGAACAAGGCTTTGAGTGGGAAAAATTCTTCATCACGGACAGGGGAGCCTGCCTGCTCTTCAGAGAAGCGGTCTACGTAATCCAGGTCTTCCACGTTCTTGGGTCCGCCATCAGCCAAAACACCATACAGGAATTTATCTCCTGCCAGCGCCTTCTTGAAAGCGAATTGCACGGTGGCTTTGTCTCCCGCGTTCACCCGCGCCCAGGCAAGGTCGAGATCGGTGTCGTTCTCTCCGCGCCCGCCGTTGAAGATCAGGGTGTCGTAGCCATTACCCGGCAGCGGACCATCTGACAATTCTGCTGAGAGGCCGCCCGTGTCACGATCTGTATCCTGAAAGACCTGCACGTTGTCGGTCGTCCAGTTGACGTTGTGGGGCGGGCTTGCCAGAATAACGTAGTCTCCAAAACCGTCGCGGTTCAAGTCCAACTCCACGGCATAGTTGATGCCCATCGGGTTGTTGGGATTGGTCCCCACCAGTTCAATGGAAATGTAATAGAACTTTTCGTCATAAGCCAGGTTGTAGCTGACAATATCCAGATCGGCGACGTAGGTCATATCCTGTAAAAAGGGACGTTCAAATAGATTGGCTTTGTACAGGTCGCCATAGGGTGCGCGTCCCTCGGCGGCTGTATCCACTGATGTGACATCATTGATGAGTTTGCCCATCTTGATATTGGTTGCAGGGATCAAGGAATGAGGGATGGTCTTGGTCGGGGTGGGCGGCTCAGGCGTCGGCGATGGAGCGATCGTTGCCGTCGGTTCTTCCACTGTCGGTTCGGGAGTGAATGTTGAAGTGGCAGGGGCTTCTGTGGCAGGAGAAACTTCCGCAGCCGGGGTGGAATCATTCACCGGCAGGTTACACGATGAAATCACAAATAAAAGAATGAGGCTAAGAAGGATCGGTCGATTTTTTTTCATGGATGGCTCTCCTCGCCGCTAATTATCCTTTGTTTTGAATTTCTTATCAATAGGATTTTCAGTTCACCTGCCGTGCCCCTCCCTTGTCAGTCCGGCAATATTCAGGCACAATAGAATGGATATGGCGGTACATTGCCGTATCTGAGATCCCATTACCTCGAGGAAAAATGAATTATTCTTCTGCTGAATTAATGATCATCAACGCCGCGCGGCTGCTGCGGGATGGTGATGTCGTTTTTGTGGGTGTCGGACAACCCAACCTGGCTTGTAACCTTGCCAAGCGCACGCACGCACCGAACCTGGTCATGATCTATGAGGCAGGCGTGATCGGCGCTGAGCCGGCGCGCCTCCCCCTTTCCATCGGCGACCCCACCCTAGTCAGCGGGTCTCTATCTGTCGTCAGCATGTACGATATCTTTGCGAATTACCTTCAGCGTGGAAATGTGGACGTGGGCTTCATGGGCGGCGCGCAGATCGATAAATATGGAAATATCAACGCGACCGTGATCGGCGGGTACGATCATCCGAAAGTACGTCTGCCCGGCTCGGGCGGCTCGCAAGAGATCGCCGCATGGGCAAACCGCTGCTACATTATGACCCCGCATCAGAAGCGGCGCTTCCCAGAAAAAGTTGAGTTCATGACCTCAGCCGGCTTTATATCCGGCGGAAACTCCCGCGCCGAACGCGGCTTGCGCGGCGGCGGTATGGTGGGCGTGGTGACAGATATTGGCATGCTTGAGCCCGATGAAAATGGAGAGATGATCCTCACGGCTTTACATCCCGGCAAGACTGTGGAAGATGCCAAAGCCAACACTGGCTGGGACCTGAAGGTCGCGGCGCAGGTGCGGGTGACAGAAATGGTCACCGAGAAAGAATTGCAAATTCTACGAGAAGAACTTGACCCAACAGGAATTTACCTGAAGGGCGCGGCTTAAATAAAAAA
>JAGNWT010000059.1:0-8013 GCA_017985935.1 Anaerolineales bacterium
CTACTGCTGCCACCCGTAGGTGTATGGACCGTGTTTCAGTTCCATTGTGGGGGGCCACCCTCTCAGGTCCCCTACCCGTCGTAGCCTTGGTGAGCCATTACCTCACCAACTAGCTGATGGGACGCAGGTCCCTCCCAAAGCGAATTGCTCCTTTAGTCATCAGTTTCTAAATCCGAAGACCACATGCGGTATTAGCAGATCTTTCGATCTGTTATCCCACACTTTGGGGTAGGTCACCAACGCGTTACTCACCCGTTCGCCACTAGGATACCTTCGTATTGCTACAAAGGCACCTCGTTCGACTTGCATGTATTAGGCACGCCGCCAGCGTTCATCCTGAGCCAGGATCAAACTCTCCGCAAAAAATCACTCTTGCGAGTGTTAAAGTTACGGATTTACTGGTTCAACAAAAAATTTTACTTCCTATCACTCTTCAGTTGTTAAGGTGCTTGCCATTTGAGCGAGCGATATTCTACTCGCTACTATCGCCGTCTGTCAAGTCTTTTTACAGACTAAAATACCGATGCTTTTTTCTTCGCATCGGTTCATCAGACTGCAAAACTGTTTGCTTTGTGTCTCTGATGGAGACGGCTAACTCAGTTGTGATTGATTTGTCGGGGAGACGAAATCTTTTTCGTTTTTACTGGCGAGGCGTAATTATATGCATGTCCTTATATTTGTCAATAGCCGCAAGGCTTTTCAACCTTAAAAAATCGCCGGGTTTTTATAGGTTTATGAAGTGCTAGCTAGCAAGCTAACATTCACATCAATGATTTTATTTTACCTCACTATTCACAATTGCGGTTCAACCAAAGTTCCAAATACAAAAAGCGCGCCAAAATAATAGATGTCACACAAGACAAATTATTGAGAACGATCAATGTTGCAAAAACATGCTTCGTAAAAATATTTCAAGCGCGCACAGAATCAGTAATGCGTCATTAAGATCTGACAGCGAGCTTCCACCTCCCTTCTCAAGGAATAAAAAACTCAAAAGCGAGCGCATTCTTTTATGCACTTTAAATTTTTTACTTTTTCATCTCCTCCATGCTATACTCGAAAAAAAACTATTAAGCAGGGATTATGAAAAAAGTTTTAATCAACAACCAACAAATTGTATTTAATGACTTTTTCAAATTGGAAGACGCTCTGGTAAGTTTCGAAAAATTCAACGGCGAAATGAGCGAACCTGCCAGGCGTCTCAGCCTTGAGCGAGGGGATTCAGTGGCTGTTCTTGTCTTCAACCAAACTACACAAAAGCTGATCCTAATCAATCAATTCAGGTATCCGACCTACAAAAACGGAGACGGTTGGATCATTGAAACTATTGCAGGCATGATAGATAAAGAGGAATCTGCAGAAACCGCCGCAAAAAGAGAAGTCGAGGAAGAGGTGGGATTAAATATAAATTCAATGGAATTTATTTCCACTTTTTATTTATCGCCAGGCGGAAGCTCGGAAAGAATTCATTTGTACTTCTCGGAAGTTTCTGGAGAGGACGCCAACTACAAAGGGTTTGGAGGAATGATCACTGAGGGGGAAGATATCAAGGTGGAGGAAATGTCACTAAACGAAGCTTTGCATGGAATTAAGTCTGGCAAGATCGTTGATGCCAAGACTATTTTGGGTATCTACTGGTTGAAAAATAGGCAACTGGAAAAATAAACGAGGAGGAAGAATGGCTGGCAACACCGACAACAAATTTGCAGGTAAAAAATGTTTTGTGATCATGCCTTTTGGTACAAAAAAAGAAAAAAGACCGGATGGCAGGGAAGTTAAGATCAATTTCGACTCAGTTTACCGGGACTTGATAAAACCGGCTGTCGAATCTCTCGGTGTTACCTGCGATCGGTGTGATGAAATCATTGACACTGGGTCGATCCATGCCAAGATGTTCAACGGTATTATCGACGCGGATGTGTCAATCGTGGACATTTCTTTTGTAAACCCCAATGTCTACTATGAGCTTGGTGTGCGTCATGCGCTGAACAAGCATGTCACTCTTGTTATTCGAAAACTTAGCAATACCCCACCCCCATTCAACATCAGCGGATTAAATGTATTGGGATACGACATTGATAGTGCAGATAAAATTAACGCCAGCAAGAATCTGATCGCGGAATACATCAGAGTCGGATTAGAGAAAAAATCTGTTGACAGCCTGGTGCACGAATATCTTGATGACTTGAAAGTGGAGCGTAAGCCCAAACCCATTAGCAAAAAAGAGACGATCCTTTACCCACTCCTTAATGCACCCGGCAAGGAAGTCGGGATCATTACCGGGGATATCCAAAACATCAAAGAAGTGGATGTTTGGGTGAATTCTGAGAACACCAACATGCAGATGGCGAGGCACTACGAGAGATCGATCTCAGGGACCATTCGGTACATGGGCGCGATCAAGGATCAAGCCAAACGCGTGTCAAAGGATGTGATTGCAGAAGAACTTGAGAAAATCGTTGGCAAGTTGGACGTAGATCAGGGTCAAGTGATCGCGACCAGCTCAGGACAATTAAAAAAGACCAACAAAGTAAAAATGATCTTCCATGCCGCCGCAGTGATTGGGCAGGTCGGTCGCGGCTACAGCCCCATCCCAGATATAGCCGAATGCGTTCGAAATGCACTTGTGTTGGCGGATCAAACGAAAGGGGTGACATCGATCCTCTTCCCGTTGATGGGAACTGGCACATCGAAACTGGACGCTCAGGAAGTCGCCAAAGGGTTACTCAACGCGGCGATCTCATATCTGGAAGAAAATAAAAAATCCAAGGTGAAGAAAGTTTACTTCCTGGCTTTCAACGAACAAGACAAGGAAATTTGCGAACACAATTATTCGCACTTCATCAAAGAGAAGCGACTCGGAAAACGCAAACGTCTTGCAGCGAAATAAAAGAGAAACGCCCCGCAAATGCAGGGCGTTTTCGTTAATTCATTTCCTGCCTGCCGGATAAGGCTCGAAGCAAGGTATTTTGATCGGCATATTCAAGGTCGCCTCCCACGGGCAGTCCGCGCGCGAGGCGTGTGACATGCACATTGAAAGTCTTGAGTTGCGACTGCAAATATTGTGCGGTCGCATCGCCTTCCATGCTGGGGTTGGTGGCAAGGATGATTTCCTTCACTCCACCACCAGCAACTCGCGAGAGCAGCTGCTTGATCTTCAAATCATCGGGACCAATGCCTTCAATGGGAGATAAAACACCCTGCAAGACATGATATTTTCCGTGGAAGCCGCCTGTACGTTCCAAAGCGAGGACATCCAGCGCTTCTTCCACGACGCAGATCAGGGAACCGTCCCGCTTGTGAGATTCGCAAATTTCACAGCGTTCCCGCCCCGCCTCGGTGATGTTCCAACATTCCTGACAAAAAGCGGTATTCGCTTTGAGATTCGCCAGCGCTACAGACAGATCCTGCGCGACATCTTCAGAAGCACGCAGCAAATAGAACGCCAGCCGTGACGCGGATTTAGGTCCGATGCCAGGGAGGCGCTCAAGGGCATTGACAAGAGATTGAATGGATTCAGGTAAAAGCATTTTGATGGTTGATAGTGACCTAGAAAGGCATCCCACCCGCCAGCGGACCCATCATCTTTTGCTGAAGCTCGCGGGATTGATCGAGCGCCATGTTGACCGCAGACAAGACCATGTCTTGCAGCATCTCGGCGTCGGCATCTTTCAGGAATTCGGGAGAGATCTCAACCGACTTGCATTTCTGGTCGCCGGTCATGACGACCTTGATCGCACCGCCACCCGCCGTGACGGTGACCGTCTCATCGGCGAGCTTTGCCTGCGCTTCAGCAAGCTGTTGCTGCATGCGTTGCAATTGCTGCATCATTCCGCTCTGTCCGCCGCCCATGGCGGGTCCGCGATTAAATCCTTTAGCCATAAATTAGTCTCCTAATTAAAAAATTATTCGTCCATATCCACGATCTCGCCGCCGTGATGAATGGCGGCTGCGACCATGCCGTCTTGCGCCACATTGGCAGGGATCTTGCCTTTGGCATTGGTGACCGTGCATCGCACAGACACATCTACACCGAAGTGATCTTTGATCAACTTTTGGATGGCTTCGATCTGGTCGGGCTTGTCGATCTTCGAGACAAGCACATCGCTGGCGAGCCCGAGCACAAGGGTCTTGCCTTGCACGTCGATCATCTTGACCGAGTTCATCAGCGCGGACAAGTTCGCCTGCGTCTTCGGGAGTGCCGCCGCCAGATGCTTCCACGATTTAATGACATCATTGGAATTGATGATGGGCTTATCAGGTGCTGCTGCGGGCGCCTCGCTCTTAACCTCGGGCTTGGACTCTGCCTTCGTGACAGCAGCAGGCTTCGGCTGAGTCTGACGCGGCGCGGCGGTGAATTGAGAAGTTTCTGCCGGGGCGTCCATCACTTCCGCGAGGGCGAGCTCAATGCTCAGGGAGGGCTGCCAGCCGCCGCGCAGATCCGTAGCAGAGGTGTTAAATATCTTCATCATGCGCAAGACATCGGAAGTGCTGAATGACTTCGCGTGCGCATCCATTTGTTGTTTGACTTCGCGCGTGGCTTCGACTTGATCGATATTGCCCATTTGAATGAGCATGAGCCCGCGCAGGTATTCGACGATCTGGCGTGAAAGGGAACGGGGGTCTGCACCAGAGTCGAGAGCGCGGTGAATGGTTTCCAGCCCGTCCGCGGGTTGACGCTCAAGGATGGAGGAGATGATGTCAAGTACGGTTTTGCTGGTGGCAGTGCCAAGCACAGTTTGCGCGAGCGCGAGCGTGATCTTCGTCCCCGTGGAGGATAGCTGGTCCAGCAGAGACTGAGCGTCGCGCATTCCGCCTGCAGATTGACGGGCGATGAGGGTGAGCGCCTCGTCGTCGGCTTGAAGATTTTCAGCGGTGACGATATGTTTGAGATTGGCTACGATCTCGTCCACGGGCACACGGCGAAACTCATGCCGCTGACAGCGGGACAAAACGGTGGCAGGGATCTTGTGGATCTCGGTGGTTGCCAAAACAAAGATGGCATGCGGGGGCGGCTCTTCAAGCGTTTTGAGCAGGGCGTTGAAAGCCGCGGTCGAAAGCATGTGAACTTCGTCGATGATGTAGATCTTGAACTTGCCCTGCGAAGGCGAGAAGTTGATCTTGTCGCGCAGATCGCGCACATCGTCCACACTGGTGTTGGATGCCGCGTCGATCTCGATCAGGTCCATAAAACGGTTCTCATTGACCGCTTTGCAGTGGTCGCAGGTATTGTCGGGTCGGTTGGCTGGGTCTTCGTTGAGACAGTTAACCGCTTTCGCCAGCAAACGCGCGACCGTGGTCTTGCCTGTTCCACGCGGACCCGCGAAAAGATAAGCATGACCCACACGGTCTGCTTTGATGGAATTGGTAAGCGTCTGGACAACATGATCCTGTCCGATGACGGCATCCCATCCCTTGGGGCGATACTTACGATAGAGGGCTTGAGTCATAGTTTAGTTTCAGGTTACAAGTTACAGGTTGGTAGTTGAGTAGGAGGGGTGACGCCCATGCGGATATTTTTTACGGAACGCGATACACGGCTCTCAGGTTGCCTTGCGCATCGAAAAGGCGGGCATTCTCGCCAGAACTCCAAACGGCTTCGCCTATGCCCCAATACAGGTCAATGACGGTATCTGTACCTGTGGTTGTGTGAACCTGCACCGCGCCATTCGGGTACAAAGTGAGCTGCGGGAACTTGAACGCATTGCCGTTTTCATCCTTCAATTGCCAGCTCGAAAGGTCCAATTGCCCCTCGCCTTCGAACTTGACGACCACAATCTCAGCCGCCAGCGTGCCAGCCCCCACCACACTGCTGATCTTCACTTCAATATCTGTTTTGGGCTTGGCAGTGGATGCGGGGTCTGCACCATTTTCGGCAGGCGCGGCCTGGATCACAGCGGGCTGACTCACGGCGCGAAAGTTTCGGTCGTACCAGAAAAGAATCGCGCCTGTCACGGTAGCCGAGACAAAAACGTTCAAAAGCAGGTAGGAAACCAGTTTACGGCGATTCATCTTGGTTCGTATGATAGCACAAAAAAGTTGAAGGTTGCAGGTTAACGCTTCAAGGATATGGCGACCCAATCGCCCATTTGCCGCATATCGCTTCGCTTCAGACCTTTTGCCTGCCCAGCCGCAATGACCGACTCCGCCTGATGGTCAAGGATGCCGCTCAGGATGATCTCTCCGCCCGGTTCGACCAGGTCTGCAAGCCCCGCATCAAACAAGCGGATGAGGATGGGACCGAGGATGTTCGCCACCACCAACGGCGCAGACTTAAACTGGAAGCTGCCAGCCAAAATCTCGGTCACGGATCCCTGCCCAAGCAGCAACCCCTGCCCTATCTCGTTGATGTCCGCGTTCTCGCGCGAATTCTTCACCGACTCAATGTCAATATCCACACCGAGGACTTTTTCCGCGCCAAGTTTCAACGCCGCAATGGATAGGATTCCCGAGCCGCAGCCAACGTCAATGACCGTGGTCAGCGGATCGCGAGCGGACACCTCCATGAGTTCGAGGCACAATTGAGTGGTGGGATGCGTGCCTGTGCCAAACGCCATGCCAGGGTCGATCTTGATCGGGATGCGCATCGGGTCGGGAGAATCCATCCACGCAGGCAGGATGAGGAGTCCCTTTCCGATAAGGATCGGCTTGTAGTGCTGTTTCCAGGCTTCCATCCAGTTCTGATCGGCGATCTGCTTGAAGACAGGGGCTGGCACGGGGGTGATCATCCCCAAATAGAAAAGAGACTCTTCGAGCTTTTGTCTCGTCTCTTCGAGTTGTTCGTTCACTTCCAAATAAGCGCGGACGGTGATGGGACCTGTTGCCGTGCCTTCGTCCTCTTCATCGTTGAACTTCACGCCCTGTTCGGTCATCACACCGTTGGGCGCGAAACGCGCAAACACATCCGCCACAGATTCAGCGAGCTCGCCATCGACAGTTACTGATACTTCAAGCCAGTTCATTTTTTTATCTCCAGATCAAGTGTCCGACCGTTCGCCCAAGCCACACGGCGAACAGACCGAGAATAACGTTCGAGCCAATGTTGAGGAAGGCATGATTCATCATCTCCTGACGCATCAGGTTGACCGTGTCATTTCCGAAAGAGGAAAAGGTGGTGAAGCCGCCCAAAATACCGACAAAGATGAAGGCGCGCGATTCATCTGAAAATGCGCCAAACTTTTCGCTTACCTGAGCCAGCAGACCGATGACAAAACAACCGATCAAGTTGACCGCTAAAATGCCGTAGGGAAAGTCGAGCCGCCGGGCAGATTCCTGCACGTACCCGCTGACAAGGTAACGTAATACCGAGCCAATGAAACCGCCCGCGCCGACAAGGAGAATGTTAGTCATGGTTCAAATAAATTGAAAGTTACAAGTTAAAGATTGTCCGCTGCCCAGCGGATGAGGTCTTTCTCGGCAAATAACATCCTCGGCAGGTCGTTCACATCAAAGTATTTCATTTCAGATATTTCGTTGCTTTCCTGGAACGAGCCGCTCACGATCCTGCATAAATAGACGATGCTAATGTTGCGGTCTTCCTTTGAGCTTTCAGCCAGCAGCAATCTTTCGATCTCGATCTGCATGCCCGTCTCTTCAAAGAACTCGCGCAGAATCGCCTTGTCGGGCTGCTCGCCGTACTCCAATCCACCCGCAGGGATGCCCCACTCGAACTTTCGGTAGGTATGCTTGAACAGCAAGACCTGTCCCTGCTCGTTGAAGATCAGCGCCGCCACCGAAGCACGGAACTTGGCGCGGAACATTCGCATGGCGAGCACATGCACCCACATCGGAAGCATGCGCCAGATTCGCAGCAAGTTTCTGTTCATAAGGTTCAGGCATTATAAACGACGACAGCCTTGTCATTTCAAAACAAAACGAGCAGACTTTCATCCGCTCGTTCACTGATCGCCTTGTACTACCCCTTGACCTCATCCGCCAAAGGCATCGTTCAACCAGTCGAGGAATCCCTTCTCCTGCGGTTTGACCGAAGTACCGAGACTCTCTGCCAGCTTT
>JAGNWT010000059.1:8113-24651 GCA_017985935.1 Anaerolineales bacterium
TCATCCGCTCGTTCACTGATCGCCTTGTACTACCCCTTGACCTCATCCGCCAAAGGCATCGTTCAACCAGTCGAGGAATCCCTTCTCCTGCGGTTTGACCGAAGTACCGAGACTCTCTGCCAGCTTTTCGAACAACTCACGCTGTTCCTTCGTCAACTTGGACGGGATGGACACATTGACCATCACCATCTGGTCGCCGCGCTGACTCTTGTTGCGGACATGCGGCACACCTTTGCCTTTGAGGTGAAAGATCTTGCCGGGCTGGGTGCCAGCAGGGATCTTCAACTTTTCGTCACCATCAATAGTCGGCACTTGAACATCTGCGCCGAGCACAGCCTGCGCCACATTGATGTCCAGGTTGAGCAAAATATCGTTATCACGCCGCTTGAAGAATTGATGCGGCTTGACATCCAATACCACGAACAGACTTCCATTGGGACCGCCGAACACCCCCGGACCGCCTTCCCCGTTCAAGCGGATCTGCGTGCCCACATCCACACCCGCGGGGATCTGGATCTTTTTCTTGATGTTCTTTCTTTCGAGAGTTGATCCGCGGCAGGTCTTGCAGGGCGAAGCGATCTTCTCTCCGCGACCATCACAAGCGGGACAAGCCGCGGTCTGAACCATCTGACCGAGGAATGTCTGGCGCACCTGACGCACCTCACCCTGACCATTGCAGGTGGTGCATTTGACAGGCGTTGTGCCGGGCTCCGCTCCATTGCCATTACAACGAGAGCAGGTCTCTTCACGCTGGAACTCGATATCCTTCTCAACGCCGAAGACAGCCTCTTCAAAGGTCAGAGAAACCTGCATCTGCAAGTCCCTGCCCCGGCGCGGAGAGTTACGTGAGCGGCGCCCGGTGGAGAAGCCGAATCCGCCAAGGATCTCCTCGAACAGATCGCCGAAGTCAGCGGAATAATCGTGATAGCCGCCGCTTCCCATGCCGCCCAATCCCTCTTTGCCAAAGCGGTCATAACGCGCGCGCTTGTCAGAATCCGAAAGCACGCCGTAGGCTTCGTTGATCTCTTTGAACTTTTCCTCGGCGTCGGGCTCCTTGCTCACATCGGGGTGATACTGACGGGCAAGTTTTCGGAACGCAGCCTTGATCTCATCATCGCTCGCGCCCTTGCCCACACCAAGGATTTCATAATAGTCTCGATTGCTCATATCAGTTACAAGTTGAAGGTTTCAGGTTGAAAGAAAAACCTTCAACCTTGAACATTAAACCTTCAACCCCTTTACTCCTTCACTTCGCCATCGACAACTTCGGGACCATCCTCGGGATTCGGATTCGAACCCGCTTCGCCCGCACCCGCAGCCTGTCCCTGCTCATAGACGGAAGCCCCGATCTTTTGGATGGACTGTCCCAACTCATCGGTGGCAGAGCGGATATTCTCCACATCTTCAGCCTGAGCCGCGGTACGAACGACAGCGACCTTGGCTTCGACATCGCTGCGCACATCCGCAGAGATCTTGTCGCCGAACTCGCGCAGGGCTTTCTCTGCGGCATAGATCGTATTATCTGCATTGTTGCGGGCTTCGATAAGGTCCTTGCGCTTGCGGTCTTCGTCCGCGTGCGCTTCGGCATCCTGACGCATTTTCTCCACTTCGGCATCGCTCAAGCCAGAGGATGCAGTAATGGTAATGTGCTGGGAGCGTCCGGTGGCTTTGTCCTTCGCGCTGACCTTCATGATCCCGTTCGCATCCACATCGAAGGTCACTTCGATCTGTGGAATGCCGCGCGGTGACGGGGGAATACCATCCAAAATAAATTTACCCAATGACTTGTTATCGTTCGCCATCGGGCGCTCACCCTGCAAGACATGAATCTCGACCTGAGTTTGATTATCAGACGCGGTAGAGAATACCTGCGTGCGGCGGGTCGGGATGGTGGTGTTGCGTTCGATCTGGGGCGTGGCAACGCCGCCCAAAGTTTCAATGGAAAGGGTCAGCGGGGTGACATCCAACAGCAGAATGTCTTTCACCTCGCCGCCGAGCACGCCCGCCTGGATCGCCGCGCCAATGGCGACAACTTCATCGGGATTGACGCCCTTGTGCGGTTCCTTGCCAAAGAAGGCGCGAACGCGGTCTTGAATGGCAGGCATGCGAGTCATGCCGCCCACCAGAACCACTTCGTTGATGTCGCCGGCTTTTAATCCAGCATCAGACAATGCCTGTTTAACAGGAGCAATGGTCCGGTCCACGAGATCGGCGGTGATCTGTTCCAGCTTGGCGCGGGACATGGTCATCACCAGATGCTTCGGTCCGCTCGAGTCGGCGGTCAGATACGGCAGGTTGATCTCGGTCTGCATCACGGTCGAAAGTTCGATCTTCGCTTTTTCAGAGGCTTCCTTCAAACGCTGCAAGGCCTGACGGTCGTTGTGCAGGTCAATGCCGTTGTCTTTCTTGAACTGCTCGATCAAATAATCCATGATGCGCAGGTCAAAGTCATCGCCGCCGAGGAAGGTATCGCCGCTCGTGGAGCGCACCTGAAAGACGCCGTCGCCAACATCCAAAATGGATACGTCGAAGGTACCGCCGCCCAGGTCGTACACCACGATGACTTCGTTCTTCTTTTTGTCGAGACCGTACGCCAGCGATGACGCGGTCGGTTCATTGATGATGCGCAGCACTTCAAGCCCAGCGATCTTGCCCGCATCTTTGGTGGCATTGCGCTGCGCATCGTTGAAGTACGCAGGGACGGTGATCACCGCTTGAGTGATCGGCTCGCCCAGGTAGGCTTCCGCATCCGCCTTCATCTTGGCGAGGATCATTGCTGAAACCTCGGGCGGGGAATATTCCTTGTCGTCCAATTTCACACGCACATCGCCGTTATCCGCGGCGGTTACGGCATAAGGCACACGCTTCTTCGTGTGTTCCACCTGCGCGTCATCGGCTTTGCGTCCCATAAAACGCTTGACCGAAAAGATGGTGTTGTTCGGGTTGGTGATGGCTTGATTGCGTGCCACGCGTCCCACCAAACGCTCGTGATTTTTATTCACCGCCACCACCGAAGGAACAAGTCTTTCGCCTTCAGCCGAAGGGATCACGATCGGTTCCCCGCCGCTCATCACCGCCGCAACGGAATTGGTCGTGCCCAAGTCAATGCCAATAATTTTGCCCATTAATTAAGCTCTCCTGTATCAAGTTTCAGGCGTCAGGTAAATCACCATCAAGCACTTGATACTTGATACGTGACACTTGACACTTTTTTACTGCGCCACACGAACCAATGCAGGGCGGATCACACGCTCGCCAAGGACATATCCATTCTGGACCACATCAATGACATAACCGCTCTCCACCCCATCGGCTGGCTCATGCGTGATCGCTTCGTGGAAGTTTGGGTCAAATGCAACGCCCTTCGCTTCGATGCGCTTCGCGCCTTCGTTCTCCAGAATGCTCTGTAATTTGCGCGCGATCAACTCAATACCGCTCGCCCATGAATCCTCTGCGGGGCGGTTCTGCAAAGCACGCTCAAGATCATCCAGAGCAGGCAGCACCTTTTTGATGATGTCACCTTTCATGCTGATGTATCTCAACTCGTTATCGCGCTCGATGCGTTTTTTATAATTCTGAAACTCCGCCTGCGACCTTGCCCAGCCATCCTTGTATTCGGACGCTCGAGCTTCAGCCTCAGCCAATTTGGATTGCAGCGCTTCGCGCTCCGCGTCAGCTTGATTCGCCTCAACCGGCATGGATTCTCCTGCGGATTGAGTCTCAGTCACTTCCTGTGGTTTGTCTTTCTGGTCTGTCATTTTTCTCACTCTCGAAAGATAATTTCATGGGCACGGAATAATTTCCACGCCCGTATTTTTATTCGCCTGAGATCGTATCGTTCACCAGGTCACTCAACAACCCCGCCACATAACGGACGGTTGGGATGGTCTTGGCATAGGACATGCGCATGGGTCCGAGCACGCCCAGAGTGCCGGTGGCAAGCCCGGGCACACCGTAACGCGCCGTGATCAAGGTACACTGACGCAAGTCCTCCCACTCCCCTTCCCCGCCGATCAATACTTGCAAGCCGCCGATGCTGCTATTGACGGTCGTTCGGGCAAGCAAGTCTTGCAGGGTGGAGCGTTCTTCAAATATCTTCAAAGCGCGGCGCGCATCATCGGATTCGGAGAACTCAGGCTCAGACAACACATTGGTCAAGCCGTCGGTATAGATCTCACCAGAGACGCGCTCCAGGGCGCGCCGCATGTCTTGAAGGATCAGGGTCAGAATATCGCTCTCGAGGGCGTCCTGACGCGCTGAAAGGGCTGAAATTGCATCCACGGTCAGACCCGCCAACAGGGCGTTGAGATGCGCCGCCGCCTGACTGAGCCGATCTTGATTGACGGGTTCTGCCAGGGTCAATATCTGCTGGGAAACTTCGCCTCCCGCGAGGACGAGCACCATCAGAACCTGCCGCCCCTGAGTGGAGATCAACTCCACGTGCTTGTAGCGGATCTGCTCGACATGCGGGGCAGTGACAACAGACGCGCCTTGCGATTGGCTGGCAAGGACCGATGCCGCGAGGATCATCCACTGGTCCATGTCGGGGCGAGCCTGATAGAACTGATGCGAAATTGTGTGCTGGATCTTTTCGGGCAGTTCCACGTTCGGCATCATCTGGCTGACAAAATAACGGTAGCCTTCTTCCGAGGGAACACGTCCCGCCGAGGTATGCGGCTGGCGCAAGTAGCCCATCTCTGTCAACGCCGCCATCTCATTGCGAATGGTTGCGGAAGACAATCCAAGATGATAGTGCTCCGCAAGCCGTTTTGAACCAATGGGCTGTGCGGAGTCTATGTAATCTCGTATGATAAGAAGAAGCAGGGTCTTCTGGCGTTCGGTGAGCGTATTCATCATCAGAATCTAGCACTCCCTTATCGGGAGTGCTATTTATTGAGTGATAATCATAACAGTCGCTATGTGCTAAGTCAATAAGAGGAGTGTAAGAAAAAGAAAAACCTCCCATTTCAGGGAGGTTTGGTGGCGGCTACGGAGTTTTTGGCACGGGACGCCAGGCTGGGTCGAAGTCGTCAAAGGTGATCTCTTCAGTGATGCGAGCCTGATTTGCTCCTGAAAGTGTGGAGTAATAGACATGATAGGCGTGTTGGCTTCCACTTTCATAAGCGATCCAGATGTCGTTCGGAGAAAACTTTACATCTTCGATGGAAAGCACACCCAAAAAGATCTCAAGTGGTTTCTTCTCCCCTTCCACGCTGACAGAGAATAGATTGGGGAATGTGAACTCTGTCGCGCTCTGCTGGCTGTATAAAACCATCTTTCCATCCGGCGACCACACCGGCTGATAGTTTGAGAATTTATTTCCGCTGGGAAGAAGCTGCTTTTGATCCTTTCCGTCAAAGGTCATCGTCCAGATCTCGTAGGTATCTATTCGCTTGAAGGCATAAACAATTCGCTCCCCGTTTGGAGACCACGAAGGCTGGCGGGCGTATTGATTTCTTGGGGTTTCGATCAACCTCGTGACCTGTTGATTCAAAACATTATAAGAATAGATCTGCATGTATCCGTCGCGCAGGGATGTAAATGCGATGTATTTTCCGTCTGGTGACCACGCGGGTTCAAAGTCACCGCCAATGCCCGACTGTATGATCTGCGGATCTGACCCATCGACATTGACAATATACAAACTGGATTGAGGATACGAGTCCTTCTTGATGTTACATGGCGAAATGAAAACAAGCCTCTGCCCATCGGGAGCCCATGAAGCCTGACAAGCGCCGCCGGGCATGTTCGTCACCGGAATGGCTTTATCCGAAAGCAGGTCGGTCAGGTAAATTTGAGCCACACCTGTGCGCAGGGATGAATAAGCGATCTGGAGAAAGTCACCGCCGATGGGCGTGCCAACCACACTGGGATCCACCGCGGTCTGCGTTTCGACGGGAGAAATATTTGGGGTAGCCGTGACCACGATCACTGTGGGCGGCTGGGTGGCAGATGCGATCGGGAGCGGAGTTACTGCAGCCTGAGTTTCATCAATGACCGGCGGAATGAAGGGAAGTGACTTTTGCACTGCGGCAGGCAGAAGAGAGGGAAAGAAAAATACCAAAGAAATAAATCCGACGATCAGCAAAGCAGATAACCCACCGATCAAGAAACGGCTGGTTCGGCGGTTTCGCTCCATCTGCTTTTTACGCGGAGAAACAAATGAATATTCTTCCGGCGGCGTGGACTGTACCAACGCCATTTCGGTCTTTTCGGGATCGCTCTTTCTATCTTCAGCAGAGGGAGGCGGAGAAACTGTATAGGTCCCCAATATCTGCTGTGTTTTGGATTTGGAATTCAACAACGCGAGCTTAAATTCTTCGGCGGTCTGATATCGATCCCCGGGATCCACTTCCATGGCTTTTTCGATCACAGCCGAAAGACGGCGAGACACATCCGGGTTCCGCTTGCGGACCGGGGTCAATTGGGCATTATCCATGGCGCGGGCAAGTCCATCTTCAGGGATCACGCCGGTCAACGCGGCATATAGAGTTGCGCCAAGAGAATAAATATCAGTACGCGAATCAGTGCGGGCGGTACCATATTGCTCCGGCGGTGAGTAGCCCGGCGTCATCGCGCGAGCGCCGGTGGTCGTGGCTTGATTTCCCTGCACCACTTTGGCGAGCCCAAAATCCACTAAAAAGATGTGACCATCAGGAGCGATCTTTACATTACCTGGCTTGATGTCGCGATGCAAAATGGAAGGTCTGCGGGCATGAAGGTACGAGAGTGCGTCGCAAATGGCAGCGCCGATATGGATCACTTCCTCTTCCGGAAGAACACCAACCCGCTCCATACGCTGACGCAGGTCCTCCCCATCGATAAAATCCATTACGAGGTACTGCCCCTCTCCCGCAATGACGAAATGATCCGAGACACGCGGAAGATTCGGATGGCGGATGTTCGCAAGGATCACCGCCTCCAACCTGAATTGCCGCGCATATTCATCTGTTGTAAAAAGGTTTTCTTTAACAGCGACAGTCATCCCAAGGTTTTCGTCTATGGCATGATATACCGATCCCATCCCGCCCTGGCCAAGATTCCCTTGAATTCGATAGCGTTTATGTAATAGTGTGTCGCGTTCGAGAATCATTAATTGCCTGTCTGCAATAGTTAACTGAAAAAATCATTACCATTATAAAGCACGAACGCCTCGGGGTCATGAAGGCGCATCGGTGATTTTACACTCAGCCAATTAAGTATTCATTTCTGTTTTATTTCAATTCCCCGCCCTGCAAGCCCGCAAGGATAAAAAAACTGCCGGCATGCCGGCAGTTTTTTTATCCTTCTATTTTTATTTTGCCAGAGGTCTCCAGGCTGGGTCGAAGTCCAATCCTTTGTCGGTGGTGAGCCGGGTACGGTTCGCGCCTGTGACGGTCATGTAATAAATATCCCGATTCTCATCCGCTTCTTCCCCTTCATACACCAGCCAGAAACCATCGGGGGAATAATCGACATCTTCAATGGACAGCGCATTCAATTGCACTGGCGTTCCCTGCTCCACAGTTCTATCGGTCGCGGATATGCGCATTAAATACGGGAAGCAGAAAGTAACCGCGCAGCGTTGATTGAAGAGGATCAACTGTCCATCGAGCGACCAAGTCGGCAGGTAGTCAGTGAGCCGGGTGCCGCTACGGACGATCTGCTTCGGATTCGTGCCATCTGAGTTCATGAGCCAGATCTGATACACACCGAACCGCTTTACAACGTAAACGATCTGCGTGCCGTCTGGCGACCAAGCCGCCTGTCGTGATTCGACCGTGGATGCTCCCTTGGTGATTTGCGTCACGGTTTGATCTGCGACATTCAACACGAACAGTTCCATCTGACCAGTACGCAGGGATGTAAACGCAATGGACTTGCCGTCAGGTGACCACTTCGGGTCGAAGTCTCCGCCGGGGACGGTCACAATGGGAGTGAACCCGCTTCCATCCGCGTTGATGAGGTAAAGGCTGGCATCGTAATAGATCTCATCCATGCCTTTGCACGGAGAAATGAAAACCAATTGTTTGCCATCAGGCGACCACGCCGGCTGACACGCGCCTTCTTGAATGTCGGTCAATTGTTTCAGTTCCTGATTCGCCATGTTCAATAAATAGATCTGCGGCAATCCAGAACGACTGGAAACGTATGCGATCTGCCCAGCTCCGCCGCCCACAGGTGTAACTGCCGGCGCGACGGTAACTCCGGGCGTATTGGTGGCAGTGGGAGCCGGGGACGCGGTTGAAGTAGATTCAACCAATACCGTGGCTGTGGCTGTTGAAGCTGGAGTCTTGGTCGGAGGAATGGGCGTCTTGGATGCCGTAGCCGTGGACGTTGGCAGCGGAGACGGCGTTTCGGTCACAGTGCTGGTGGCTGTGGGAAGGGGCGAAGCGGTCACTGTGGGAGTGGACGTATTTACAGGCGCGATCATTGGAATGACAGCGCGCAAATTCGCGGGCAGCAAATCTGGAACAAAGAAAAACACACCTGCGCCGGCTAGAACCAATAGCAGGATCACAAAACGGATCAAAGCATTGCGGCGTTTGCGTTCGCGTTCCTTCTGTTTCTTAAGCGGCGAAACAAATGGCTGGTCATCCGTATGCAGGAATGGGGGAGGAATCGAGCCGGGCGCACGCGGCGGGGTCTTTTCCTTATCGACAACGGTTACCGGCATCGAATCACTAGGGTCACCCGTGGAGAGTGTGCCGGGCGGAGGAGGCTCAACGGCATACCCGCCGCCGATCTGCTGGGTCTTTGATTTCGAACCAAGCAATGCCTTCTTGAATTCTTCTGCGGTTTGGAATCGGTCACTTGGATCTACCGCCATCGCTTTTTCGATCGCCAATGCGAACTTGCGGGTCACCTTTGGGTTGCGTTTGCGCAAGGGCGTAAGTTGGGCATTATCCATCGCGCGGGCAAGCCCGTCTTCAGGAATAATGCCGGTGATCGCCGCGTATAAAGTCGCGCCAAGAGAATAGATGTCGGTACGAGGATCAGTGCGGGCAGTTCCGTATTGTTCGGGGGGAGAGTAACCCGGGGTCATGGCGCGAGCGCCAGTGGTCGTAGCTTGATTATTCCCCTGATAAACCTTTGCCAACCCAAAGTCCACTAAAAAAATATGACCGTCGGGCGTGATCTTCACGTTACCGGGTTTAATATCACGATGCAAAATGGAAGGTTTGCGGGAATGCAGATATGAGAGCGCATCGCAGATCGCCCCACCGATCTGAACCGCATCGTCCTCACTGATCGTACCGAGGCGCTCCATGCGGTAGCGCAAGTCTTCCCCTTCGATAAAGTCCATTACAAGATATTGCCCCTGATCGCCCAACTCAAAATGATCCGATACTCTGGGCATGTTGGGATGCCGAAGGTTCGCCAGGATCACCGCTTCAAGACGGAACTGGCGCGTGTATTCCTCGGTCGTGAAAAGGTTTTCCTTCAACGCGACAGGCACGCCAAGATTCTCATCGATGGCGCGATACACCGAGCCCATTCCCCCCTGCCCCAAAATATCCACGATGCGGTAGCGATTATGTAAAAGAGTATTTTTATCGAGCGTCATCCACGGACCCTAAGGGATAAGATATTGAATAAGATATTGATGAATGGCATTATATCAGATGGATTTTGAGCCTAACCACGCCCATTAAGTTTCAATTTCATAAACAACCAAGGCGCGCCGCCCGAAACCCACCAGCCCACCAGGGCATAACGAACGAAACGCAGGGCAAAAAAGAGCGCGCCATCACCGCGCGGGAGAATGGCACCAAGTCCCATCCAAAAGAAGAGGACTCCCACCAAGCCGATCACATAACGGAGGGCGCGCATCCAGACCGGACCCGAAACCTGATACCCGCCAATGGACATGATCCACGCCGCGCCCAACGCCAACCCAAAGAAGGTCCCGGCTGAGGTGTAGGTTCCGCTTGGGTCCACTGGAGCCGGCTCTTCAGGACCAGCCAAAAGCGCGTTGCTAACCCACTGTTCAGGGACCTGGAAATCGCTTCTGAAAGCCGAGACTCCCGAACCAACCGCTATGAAGAGTAAAGAAACAGCAAAAGCGATCAACGCCTGTTGAGCGAAGGTCATTTTTCCCAATCGTTCCCCCACCGGCTGCCAATAACGGGTAAAAGCCCACAGGAGCAAAAACCCAAGCAGCCAGCCCAGCACCACATCATGTGGAAAGTGCGCGCCAAGATACAGGCGGGAGAAACCAATGAAGAAGATAAGGAAGATGGCAACAAACCAAGCCCGGGCACCTTTGATAAAAGCCGCGATGGTTCCCCACACAACTGCGGCATGCTGGGCATGTCCGGAAGGCACGCCGAAGGATGTCTCTGCCCACAAGCCGCGCACATGCGAACTGTACCAATACGGTCGCGGACCTGCGAAGGCCTGCTTGCCCACAAAGTTGATCATGTTGCTTGTAACAAGGATCAGCCCCACCCTTAGCCCCAGACCGGCATCAATGCACCAATAGATCAACGGCAGAACAAGGAAGAAAAATTCCTCGGTGCCGAGGTAACTGAATAAACGCATGGGCAGGATCATCCAGTCTCCCGCACGCTGCAAAGCGATAATGAAGGCAACACCGTTCTCCAACAGGGTCTGCATATAGTTCTCCAGTATGGTTTTTTTGTGTTTTGAATTGACGGATGAAGCTTGTGTATTGTACACTCGAAATATGAAAATTTCACCGTCAGCAAATGATGCGGCACAAGCATTGACCGACAGGCGCATGTGGGATTGGCGCGCCGCATTATTGGTGATCTTTCTTGTGGAGATTTCCAGTTCACGATTGGTGATCACCAAATGGGTGGACCTTTTATACTTTACACAAACGCTGGCTTTTGCAGGAGTGATATTAGGGCTGGCTCTTGGGTACAGCTCATTTTCACGCAAGACAGTGATCCGCTTTGTGGCAGGATACACGCTTGTGTTGGTGCCTGCTCAATTGCTGAACGCGGTCGAAAAATCTGATTGGTTGTGGCAGGACATCGTGGTGCTGCTCGACAGGTTACTGATCGCTACCAGCCAGTTCATCAAAAGTGAACCTGTCTATGATGACCTGTTCTTTGTTTCGATCGTGAGCATGGGGTATTGGATCATTGGTTTATGCGCCGGCTATTGGCTGACCAGACATCGCAACTTCCTGAGCGCGGCGCTTCCCTCGGGGCTTGTCATGTTGATCGTGCAGATCTTTGACCCGTTCGTGCCGCTCAGAGTGTGGGGGCTGGCATTCTACATCTTCACCGCCCTGCTCCTGCTGGGAAGATTAAATTTTCTCGACAACCATTCCAACTGGAAGAAGTCCAACTTCCTTGTAACGCCTGAGATCATCCGTGACCTGCAATGGGGCGTGCTGGCAGTGGCGGGCATTTCCGTCTTTGTCTCATGGTCCATGCCCGGGCTGATCAGCAGCGTAAAACCGGCCGCCAAAGCCTGGCGGAGTTTTTCGCAGCCATACATGGAGCGGATGTCTGACGCGGTCAGCGCGCTGGAATCACAATACGGCAAAAAAGCGAACGGCGATTTTTACAACAGCGTTCTGGCTCTTGGACAGGAAGCCATGGTCGGCGATACACCGGTATTCCTTGTAGATGTGAATTTGGAAGAATACGCCCCTGTAAGAAATTATTGGAAGGGACGCACCTACGACCTTTACCGCAACGGTCGGTGGATGAACGCCGTCACCGCGAATCAGGTCTTCAACCCGGGCAGCGAAGAACTGACCGTTGAATTTTTAGAATCGCGGCAGGAAGTGGATTTCACCTTCACCACCAGAGTCCCGAGCCAAACCCTGATCTATACCCCGGCAGAGACGGTCTGGGTCAGCCGCGAAGGGAATTACAACCTCGTGAGTCTCAGCGACCCGATCAAGGATGTCACTGCCTGGTTCGCCGCGCCAGGCTTATTGAACGGGAACAAGTACTCGGTCCGCGCGATGATCGCCAACCCGTCGATCGAAGAACTGCGGCTGGCAGGGACGGAATATCCCGAATGGGTCACGCGCCGCTATTTGCAGGTTCCAGAAGATATCACTCCACAGTTGAACGAGCTTGCACTAAAGATCACCGAGCCGTACAACAATCCATACGACAAAGCGGAAGCGATCACCAACTACCTGAGAAACGAGATCGAATACTCGACTGAGATCACCAGCACGCCACCCAGAAATCAAGATCCGTTGTTGTGGGTATTGTTCGAATACAAAAAGGGATATTGCATGTACTACGCCAGCGCAGAGATCTTGATGCTGCGCTCCATCGGAATTCCGGCGCGCATGGCGGTGGGCTTCGTGGAAGGCGTGTACGATGAACTTTCCGAGCAGTACACGGTCGCGTACAAAGATTCACACGCCTGGCCGGAAGTGTATTTCCCCGGTATTGGCTGGGTGGAGTTCGAGCCGACCGGCAACCAGGCTCCGCTTGAACGCCCGGAAACCAAGCAGCTCGCCGAAGAAATCTCGGAACCGCTTGACCCCGCTCTTGCCATCAGCCCGCTGCGAACACCCATTGCCCAGGAGCCCGACCTGCAGATCGATGAAGGAGCAGATACCGCGGCGGCGAGTTCGGCTTCCAGCCTGTTGTTCAGACGAATACTCAATTACGCGGTCATCCTTTTGATGGCTGGCTTCTCCATTTTTCTCATCCGCCGCTACTCACTTGAAGAACGGCTGCCGGTCTACCTTGCCAGCCGCTATACCCAAAGCGGAAGCCAGCCGCCCCGCTGGTTAAGCCGCTGGGTGCGTTGGGTCGGACTATCGCCGGTGGAGAGGGCTTTCCAGTCCATTAACTTCAGCCTTCGTTGGCTGAAGCACCCCATGCCAATGCACGCCACCTCGCAAGAGCGGGCGAACGCCCTCATCCAAAAACTGCCGGAAGTCCAGCAGCAGGCGTCTGCGCTGCTAAATGAGTACCAATCCACCATGTATACGCGCCGAACCGGGAATATAGCCACCGCGCGCAAAGCGGCTGCCTCAATTTTATTAACGACATTACAAACTCGGATAAAGAAAGCCTTGAAAATCCCAGATACACATTATAATTAGAGGTAGAAACCTCTATGAATGAACAGACCCGCCCTTCAACGATACCGGATCAACTCGCCACGCTGAGCATGCAGGCTGGAAAAATACGCTCCGAGTTGGAAGCGAGCAGGCTGAAACTCCCCAAGAATGTCACAGACGACCTTTTTAATCTTGAATCAACCCTGAGCCAGCTCGGGGAAAAGATCGAATCCTTCCAAAGAGAACACAACAACCTTTCAGCGCTCGCCAACATTGGGCAGGTCATCAACTCCTCGCTTGAGTTGGACGAAGTGCTTACGATCGTGATGGATCACATTGTGCGCCTGACAAAGGCGGAGCGCGGCTTTTTGATGCTGCGCGACGACAAAGGCGAAATGGCCATCCGCATGGGGCGAAATTGGGAAATGGAATCAGTCAACTCTTCCGAGTTGACCGTGAGCCGTTCAGTCGTGGCCCGTGTGATCGATTCAGGCGAACCCATCATCACCACCAATGCCCAGGAAGACCAGCGCTTTCTGGGGCAGGAAAGCATCGTCGCATTCAACCTGCGCTCGATCCTGTGCGTACCGCTCAAGGTCAAGAACGACCTGATCGGTGTGATCTACGCCGACAACCGAATCCGGACGGGCATCTTCGCTGACTCGGAACGCAACCTGCTGGTGGCCTTTGCAAACCAGGCCGCTGTCGCGCTCGATAACGCCCGCCTCTTCTCCTCGCTCAAGCGCACACTGGAAGAAGTGACCGGACTCAAGAATTTGATGGATAACATCTTCGCATCCATCGCCAGCGGTGTGATCACTGCCGATATTCAGAATCAGATCACGCTCACCAACCGCGCCGCAGAAAATATTTTGGGATACCCCTCCAACGACATCATCGGTCACCATCTCGACGAGACACTTGCTTCTGTTTCGAAAGAGCTGGAGCCGCATCTGACAGAAGTCCGCGAGACCGATAAAGCCATCACCGATCTGGAGATCAGCCACGTCTCCCCCACCCGAGGCAGCGTGGATTGGCGTTTCAATCTCTCCCCGTTGAAAGACGCAGGACAAAGGACTCAGGGCGTGGCCATCGTGCTGGACGACCTGACCGAAAGAAAGAAACTCGAAGCGCAGCGCAGACTGTTCGAACGCATGGTCTCTCCGGCTGTGATCGAGCAGCTCGACCCGAACAGCTTGCAGCTCGGCGGCAAACGCACAGACATCACCACCCTCTTTGCAGATATCCGCGGCTTCACATCCTTCAGCGAAAATCTTGAACCTGTGCAATTGGTGAAGATCCTGAACCGCTATCTCGCCGCCATGGCAGATGCAGTGCTCGCGCAGGAAGGCACAGTGGACAAGTTCATGGGTGACGCGATCATGGCCTGGTATAACGCGCCCATCCCTCAACCCGATCACACACTGCGCGCCATCAAGACCGCGATCATCATCCGCGATTCGGTTGAGAACCTGTACAAGGAACTTCCCCCCGAGGCGCATCTCGCCTTTGGTGTGGGGATCCATTTCGGTGAAGCAGTGCTCGGCTTGATCGGCACCGAGAAGCGATTGGAATACACCGCCATCAGCGACAGTGTGAACACCGCCAAACGGATCCAGGAAAACTCCGCCAAAAACCAGATCCTCATCAGCAAGACCGCTTATGATCGCGTAAAGGACGAAGTGAATGTCAAGTTCCACGCGGAGTTGACGGTAAAAGGCAAGTCACAGCCGCTCGAAGTTTACGAAGTGTTGGGATTAATATAAAAATAAAATAGAATCAAAAAGGCTTCCAAAGTTGAAAAACCTGGAAGCCTTTATTTTTATTAACATGAACGATGCTCAATCTATTAACTGCCTGCCAACTCCACAAACCTGACCAATCCATGAAGACCCTTCTCAACCGGGTCCAGGTTTATATATTCATGGGTTGTGTGAGCGCCGCCTCCCGAGGAAACTCCCATCACCACCGAGGGAATGCCGCGGCTTAATGGAATGTTCGCATCGGTTGAGCCGGAAGTGAGAGTTGCGGTCAATCCCTGCTCGCGAGTGCAGTTTACCGCCAATTGAACCAAAGCGTGACTGGAGGGAATCTCACCGGCGGGTCTTTCACCGATCACTTCTGCGAGAATGCGCACATCTTCACGGTCCGCGTTCTTCAACATCTCTTCCACCTGGATCACCAATTTATGTAAAGCCTTCGGGTCTTCAGAGCGGAGGTCCAACTCGCATTTGGCTTCAGACGCGAGGACGTTGATCCCCGTTCCACCGCCAAAGGTTCCGACGTTCATCGTCGTGCGCGGCTCTCGCGGCAGACGGATCGCGGTCAACTGCGTGACCAGTGATGCCAGCTCATGCACGGCCGAGGGCTGCCCATAGTCTGACCAGGAATGTCCGCCGGCTGTCTTGGCAGTAATGCGATATCGCCGCACACCGATGGCACGGTGATATACATGCCCGATCGCGAGTCCTTCCAGGACAAGATAGCCGATCACCTCTGCGCCAAAGTGATCCACCACTCCGCGCATTCCGCACAAGTCACCGAGCCCCTCCTCGCCCACATTAGCCACGAACCATACATCGTGCTTCAACTCAATTCCCCGTTCACGCAAAGACCAAACGATGCCGAACAGCGCGGCGACCCCGAGTGAGTTGTCGCCAATGCCCGGACCGAAAATTCTGGAGGTTTCCTTCCTGGTCTGCAAATTGATGCTGTTCGGAAAAACGGTATCCAAATGGGCAGAGACGATCAGCGGCTTGTTCTTTTTATTTCTGCCCGGCAGGCGGGCATAGACATTCCCGATCTTATCAATGGAGATGTCCTTGAGCCCTTCGCCGGCAAACAAGCCGCGGATGAACTCTCCACGTTGCGCCTCTGAGAAGGTGGGCGCGGGAATTTGCTGGATCTGAACAGCAAGGTCAATGAGTTTTTCGGTGAGATGATTCATAAGTCAAGTATAAAGGCAGGCGAAAAAGTGAACAAGGAATGACTACATCTCGCGCGCCGTCTCCTGAAGCGAGTGTAATCGGGCTTCGGCCAGCCCGGGGAGGACGTCCAATTCATAGAACGGACCGCTGCCTTCGATCTTGAGCGAAGCAGAAACACTTCCATGCAGGGCGGCCATTAATGGGTCATTGGTCTTTTGAAAGCCAGCCAGAAAACCGCCGCAAAAGGCATCGCCTGCGCCTGTGGGGTCGACCATGCGCGACGGGTAGGCGGGGATCTCATAGCGATGATTGCCCGGCACATCGTAAAGCCATTGTCCATGCGACCCGCGCTTGATGACGATGATCTGCGGTCCATATTCGCTGACCCTGCGTGCCATCTCCCACAGATCGTTGGTCTCACCCCAGAACAATGCGCGCAATTCCTCTTCTGATGGCATGAAGATCGTGACGCCCTGCAAGACCAGCCGCAGGTTACGCCAAAAGGCAGGGACCATGTAATTCGGAGCAGGGTCCAGGCTGACGGTCTGATTGGGACCGCCTTTGAAGAGGTTGACCATCTGACTCTGACTGATAAAGTCAAAGGGGCAGATATGCAC
>JAGNWT010000123.1 GCA_017985935.1 Anaerolineales bacterium
ACCTTGACAGTACCCGATGTTATCCGTATAATCTCGCTCGCTCATATTCCTGACTAGCTCAATCGGCAGAGCGAGCGGCTGTTAACCGCTAGGTTATAGGTTCAAGTCCTATGTCAGGAGCAAAAAATCCCCTCGAATTCGAGGGGATTTTTTGCAATCTAGGAACATTACTTGGGCCACGGAATTTCAGCGGGACCTGCATATCCGTGTTTTTCCTGGAAGAACACTCTGCCGTGGGAGGCGATATCGCAGCCGGGCTCATCTACAAAGGTCACTTCGGGGTAATTGGATGCCAGCGGATCGAAGATGATCTTCCCGCCTTCACAACGCCAAATTTCGATAATGTAAATGAACATGCTATCGTCCTCTTCATCGCCGGGCGTCAACGCGATCTCGATCCATTTGACCGTGACCTGATTTGGATTCTTCGCATCGCGAGTGGCGCTTAAGACCGTCGTTGGACCATAGTATGGCGAAACTGGAAGCTTATACCCAGCGGGGTACATGACCTTCAGGGTTTGCGGGTCGCCTTGGATCTCAACGAACTTTGTGTTGATCCAGCATAAACTTTTTCCGGCAACCATGACCCAATTATTGCCGTCTGTACGCCCAATGAGTTGGATGTTCGCACCTTTCTTCAGCCCGTACAAATAAAGATACTCCGCGCCGGGACCGTAACGACAACTCAGCAAGTCGGCTGTTACAGTGGCATCCAGGCTTTCAACAATAGGGATGGGAGTGTTGGTGGGCGTGGCTGTGGGCGGAATGGGAGTGAAGGTCTCCGTTGGCGGAACGGCAGTTGGGGAAGCAGTTTCAGAAGGAATTATCGTTGACGGAGAAAAAGTTGCGGATGGCTGTGCCGTTGGTGTTGCGACAGGCAGCGAGCACCCGGTCAACAAGATAAGTAAGAATATGGAATAGGTCGCGCTTTTTTTCATGGCTTCCCTGCTTTGAATTTTGCTATCCGTTTTGAGTGTCGAGCATTTCACCGTTCAGCACATGCTCAATGATGTCTTTTAATTCCAAAAAGGATCGCGCGCCTTCCACCTTGATCCCGTTGATGATCAGCGTAGGTGTAGCATGGACTCCCTCTGCGCTCGCGTCTTCTGCGTCCTGAGCGACCGTCCCTTTATGTTTTTCTTCATTGATACAGGATTCGAACTCAGTCATGTTCAGCCCGATCGAATTGGCGTATTTAACAAGATTCTCTTTAGTAAAATCGCCCACGTTCTCTCCGGTCCAGTTGGTGAAGAGCGTGTCGTGATATTCCCAGAACTTTCCCTGATCGCCGGCGCAATATGCACCCTCTGCCGCCCAGCCTGATTCAGGTCCGAGGAAAGCGCCGACCGAGCGATACTCAAAATAGACCTGTCCCGTGTTCACATATTCCTGAATTAATAGCGGTTCGGTTTCGCTCCAAAACTTCAAACAGTAGGGGCATTGAAAGTCGCCATACTCAACGATGTGAACAGGCGCGTTGGGATCGCCCATTGTATTGGCTTGGGTTTGTTCACGTGGAAGTTCCTCTGCGACTTCTACGGGATCTGGCATGAACTGTTGAACGAATTTCGGTCCGACATAGATCAGCGTGCCGACAAAGACGGTCGCGCACAACAGAACTGCGCATCCGCCAGCCGCGACCCAGGTCGTCCATTTTCGTCTGGGTTTTTCAGCAGCAGAAGTTTCTTCGATCGGTTGTACTTCTTGTGGAATTGGGTCTTCGATCATCTTTCTCTCCTCTAAAGGTCTTGAATTGTACCGTGAAACAAAACGTGCTCTCTTGGCGTCTTGTAAGTGCTGAAAATTACTCCGCAGCCATCCCAGCCTTCTAATGATGTCCTTATTAGAACCTCACGAAAGAAAACAGTTTTTTCGTTATAATCCTTTCCATGAACAAGACATACAACTCTCGTCGCGATCTGCCCAAACAGGTGCTTGCCGTGCTTATCGGTGGATTTGCGCTTTTTATCGGCATTGTTTTCTTATGGACGGTCGGGTATCAATTGGCTTACGCGGGAAAGATCTTCCCGGGCGTATCGGTCGCGGGCGTAGACCTTTCAGGCCTTTCGCCCAATGATGCTGCGCTGAAATTAAGTCAGACACTTTCCTACCCCATCACCGGCAAGGTTCTTTTTCGCGATGCAGACAGGATCTGGGTGGCATCCCCTGCTGAACTTGGCATGGTATTTGACCCTTCAGCCAGCGCCATTGCCGCCTATGAATATGGACGTTCGGGTGGCTTGTTTGGTGCGTTGGCGGGTCAGGTCGGTGCTCGTGGAATTGGCTCGGATGTTTCGCCTGTTGTCATCTTTGATCAGCGTGTTGCTTACAACTACCTGCAGGGGATCGCCACCCAGGTGGATCAACCTGTCGTGGAAGCCAGCCTGCGCCTTGAGGGTACCAATGTGGTTGCAGAACCCGGTCAGATGGGACGCTTGTTAAATCTCGATGCAACTTTGATCTATCTAGGCTCGCAGTTACAGACCTTCCGCGACGGGGAGGTGCCGCTTGTCATTCAAGAGGCTGCGCCTAAATTGCTGGATGTTTCTTCGCAAGCAGAAGCTGCCCGCCAGATCATCAGCCAGCCGCTGACCGTGACCGTGCCGAACTTTCGTGAAGGAGACCCGGGTCCATGGACTTTCGATGTGCCTGTGCTGGCGAACATGTTGGGTGTGAATGTCATAGAGGTCAATGGCAAGGCTGAAATGCAGGTGGGGCTGAATCCGAACTCTCTGCGTTTGACCTTGAGCGAGCTCAAAACCTATGTGGACCGTCAGCCTGCGAATGCGAAATTTGTCTTCAACGACCAGTCCGGTCAGATCGAACCGATCGCCGCTTCGAGCGTTGGGCGAGTGATGGACGTGGAAGCCAGCATTGTCGCCATTAATGATGCGCTGTCTCGTGGCGAACATAACATCAACTTGAGCGTCGCCGAGACCCAGCCAGCCGTAGCCGACACAGCCACTGGCGCAGATCTTGGTGTGACCCAGCAGATCATTTCTCACACGACTTATTTTTATGGTTCCAGCAATGAGCGCATTCAAAATATCATAGCAGCCTCCGAGCAATTCCACGGCGTGCTGGTCGCTCCCGGCGAGACCTTTTCCATGGGCAACACCCTGGGCGATGTCAGCCTGGAAAATGGCTTTGCGGAAGCACTCATCATTTATGGCGGGCGGACGATCAAAGGTGTGGGCGGCGGGGTTTGTCAGGTCAGCACCACCCTGTTCCGCGCAGTATTTTTTGCAGGATATCCCGTGGTCGAGCGTTATTCGCATGCCTATCGTGTATCGTATTACGAGAAAACGGTCAGCAATGATATTGATGCCAACCTCGCAGGGCTTGATGCGACGGTTTACTTCCCACTCGTTGATTTTAAGTTCACCAATGACACTCCCTATTGGTTATTGATGGAAACGTATGTCAATGTAGAATCTCGCACCCTGACCTGGAAGATCTACTCCACTTCAGATGGGCGCAGCGTGGTCTGGGATACCACTGGCCCCACCAACATCGTCCCGCCGCCTTCTCCGCTCTTCCAGGAAAATCCGGAACTTAACAAGAACCAGATCAAGCAGGTGGATTACGCCGCGCAAGGTGCAGATGTCAATGTCACCCGCACGGTCTGGCGCGGCGGGCAGATCTATTTTACAGATCAATTCCAGACCCATTACCAACCCTGGCAGGCTATCTGCGAATACGGTCCCGGCACCGAAGAACCTGAAAAGCGTGCCAATCGGGGCAGCCTTTGCCTTTCACCCAACACCTAGACAAATAATTATCCGCGCTTTCGTCCCTGTTGAGCCATCTTTGGTCAATGGTACAATCTTGCCCTAAATAAAGGAGAACACATGGTTAGCACAGAACTGCTCGAGATCTTACGTTGCCCCCATTGCGTGCGCGAAAAAGAAGGCATGCTGGTTTTACACAAGAACACCTGGCTTATCTGCCAGGATTGCACTCGAAAATACCCGATCGTGGATGATATTCCCGTCATGTTGATCGACGAAGGGGATAAGTGGGCAAACACCGCGCAAGACGCGCTGCCCGTTCCTCCGCCCGCCAAATAAAAATCTATTTGAGCTTGAATGCAAAATCTGTTGGACGACCTGACCAGCGGGGATGATCTTCGAGCCGAAAACTCCATCAGCGCCATTGTGGAAATGGGTGCGGCGGCGATTCCTGCCCTGTTGGAATTGGTCAACTCCACCGAAGTGGATGTTCGCTGGTGGGCTGTGCGTGCCCTCGCCGCTTCGCATCACACGCGGACCGAAGATCTGCTGCGCCACCTCAGCGACCCAGCCCCTGAAGTTCGGGCCGCTGCCGCGTTGGCTGTCTGTGAACATCCGCATGAATGCGCGGTTGAAGTGCTGATCAAAACCCTGGCAGATGCAGACCCTATTACGGCGGGGGTGGCAGGAAATGCCCTGACGAAAATTGGAGGCCCCTCGGTGCCTGGTCTGCTCACAGTCATGAAAGATGCGCCGGCTTCCATTCGGATCATTGCTTTGCGCTCGCTGGCTGAGATCCGAGACCATCGCGCGATTCCGGTCATGATGAAATCAATGAATGAAGAGTCCGCCGCCTTGCAATATTGGGCGAAGCAGGGCTTGGAATGGCTTGGGCTGGATATGGTATATATTAAGCCCTGAGGTTAGTAAAAAATGAATCGATTTGAATTTTTGAAGAAAATAAAATTTCCCCAACTTTCCATTGGAAGGATCATCTTTTGGGGCGTGAGTATTGCGCTGGCGATCGGTCTGTTCGTGTTCGCCCGTGGATTCACCGGCTGTTGGTCGATCACAGACTTACCCGGCAGACCTTTATCCACTTGCGGTGAGATCGAAAGCGGGACGACCGTATTCACCCCGGCAGATGGTACGCCCGCGGCTGATCTTCCTCCGACCCCGGTGGTGATTCCCGAGGCGGCTTTGCCTCCCACGTGGGATGGCGCGAGCCGGATCAATATTCTTTTCTTTGGTTTGGATTATCGCGACTGGGAAGCCAACGATGGACCTCCTCGTTCTGACACGATGATCCTCTTTACCATTGACCCGATCACAAAGACGGCAGGCATGATGTCCATTCCGCGCGATCTTTGGGTGAACATCCCCGGCTTTGGGTACAGCCGTATCAACACGGCCTACCCCAGCGGCGAAGGTGCAAAACTGCCTGGCGGCGGGGCTGGTCTGGTCATGAAGACCGTTGAACAATTGGTGGGTGTGCCTGTGCATTACTATGCCCAGGTGGACTTCAGCACCTTCACTGATTTTATCGACTACATCGGCGGGGTGGAGGTATGGGTTGAAGATGACCTCGTGCTCGACCCTGTGGGACCTGGCACAGATCACTTCCGTGTGACCTGTTGCGGTTACCGCCATATGAACGGCTGGCGCACATTGGCCTACGCCCGAACCCGAAAAGGCGGCGATGGCGATATTGACCGTTCCAGACGGCAGCAATTTGTGATCCAGGCCATCCAGAAAAAAGTGTTTGACCCTGCGGTCTTCCCAGGCTTGATCCAAAATGCTCCCGCCATTTATGCCAAGTTCCAAACGGGTATTCATACCAATCTATCTTTTGATGATGCGGTGAAGCTTGCCATGCTTGGCAAGGACATTTCACCCGATACCATCAAGAGCGGCGTGATCGATACATCGATGGTCACCTTTGATAATGTTGTGATCGGTGGGGCGAATGCCAGCATCATGAAGCCCATCACCGATAAGATCCGCGTGCTGCGTGATGAGATCTTCTCATCCACAGGTGCGCTTAGCCCGATCTCTGCGCCAAAAGATACAACAGACATCAACATGATCGTGCAAGCCATGCGGATGGAAGAGGCGCGTGTCCGTGTGTTGGACGGCACTTTTACCACCGGCATGGATCAGCGCGCCGGCGCGTTCTTCCAATCTCAAGGCATGAGCGTGACCGAAGTTGGCACCGCCGATGGTCCGTACAGCGCGACCGTGGTGGTGGTGTATGGACCCAAACTGTACACCCTGCGTTATTTGCAGGCGGTCTTCGCGCTTTCACACACGCAGATCCGCTTTAGCCCTGACCCTGCCTCCAGTGTGGACATTGAAATCCGCCTCGGTTCCGATTGGGCAGCCAGTATTCCGTAGCCCGGTTTTGAATATATAAAAAAATCCCATCTCCTGCAAAGAGATGGGATTTTTTATCGAAGAAATGTTAGCCGGTGAGGGTGCCGCGCATCCAATCGCCAATGAGCCAGTATTTGAAATCCTGTCCCTGGCTGGTTTGGATGCCGCCGTAAATACCATATCCCAGCGCAACCAGCGGCATGGCGCTGAAAACACAGGCGATGGGCAGGCATAACAGACCGATGATGACCGTGCTTAACGTGCCGGTGATGGCCCATGCCACACCTGCAAGGATGCCGCCGCCGACCCACCAGATGAGTTGAAAGATCAGCGCCTGCAGAGACTGATACGCCACGTAGCGTGAGCGGTCTTTGTAGATCATGTAAATTCCCAATGGCACGGC
>JAGNWT010000004.1 GCA_017985935.1 Anaerolineales bacterium
CTAGCTGGCCAGTCTTACGAGAGCGGGACTACATTTGCAGCCTGCAAACCTTTGGGTCCGTTTTCGATGGAAAACTCCACCTTCTGTTCGGCCTCGAGTTTGCGATAGCCATCGCTCTGAATGGCGGAAAAATGAACAAATACATCTTCGCCACTATCGCGTCCAATAAAGCCATAGCCCTTGGTCGCATTGAACCATTTGACGGTTCCAACAAAACGCTCAGACATCTTTTACTACTCCTGCTACAAAAAAATTTGCCCGGTCACCTTTACGCTTTCAAAGGCGGACCGGGTACGTGAGCGCAAGATTATCACGGCTATTTTTAGGTGTCAAGATTTCTTCGTTTTCTCGCGGATGCGTACCGAGACACCAGATGAACCCACCACGGCGACCATCGGACAAGGGGTTTTGCGCCTCGAATCACCCTCCGCATCCCATCTGGACCTGAGAATGGGTCCAGTAACAAAATGGACCTGCCCAACTCAAATGCGGCATGGGCATCTGAGCCAACTGTCCCGGGGATGTTATGCTTTTGGGCAAACAGGCCCGCCCGTCGGTTGAAGCGCGGAAACATGCAGCGTGAGTTATACACTTCGATCGCATCCACTTCAGGCAAAATATCCAGCAGATCATTTTCCCTCCACCCGCCCTGACGCAGTTCATCAAATGGATGGGAAACGCTGATAAATGCTCCCTGTTCCTTAAGTTGTTTGATGACTTCACGGGGATGCAGCCCTTGTGGAATTTCTTCTTTCACGAACGCAGCAAGGATCTCGCCGCGATCGGTCATGATCTCTTCGCCAACGATGATCAGCTCAGGATCGATCGTCTGCGCTTCAAGTGCGCCCGCTATGGAGTTATGGTCTGTAACAACCACCCGGTCGATTCCCTTGCGCCGGGCTGCAGAAACCAGGTCGGCAGGGCGAGTCAGACTATCCTTGGAGGCATGGGTGTGGCAATGAAATTCAAGTTTGATCTTCATCTTTCCATTTTAACCAGAATTCGTTTACCTAATTGCCTGTTTTTGCTTTAGAATCAGGACAAAATTATGAGAAGTATATTCAGCGGCATTGGCGCATTTCTTCAAACTCCCACCGGGGTGATCATTTCCACCAACGCGGCTTGGGTGATCGTCTTGCTTGTTGCCGGGGTGCAGAATACGTACTACCCATATTCTTTTTTGGTGAACGCCTTCCTGCTGATGGTGGATGTGGCGGTCGCCTCATATCTTCAAGACCGTTTGATCTATTTTTTCTCCCAGTTCGTGCTTCCCATTCAAAACCCGAAATACAGACAGGAAATCTATGAGCGGGTGCGGAATTTTGAAAGCGGAAATCGTGGACCCGCCATGTTCGTCAAGAACGGACGGGTGATCATGCATGAAGGGGAAACCAATAAGCGCGGTCCAGGCGTGATCGTGCTTGATACTGCCAGCGCGCTCGTCCTTCGCACCGACACGGAGATCAAGGATACCGTTGGACCCGGCGTCAAGTTCACAAAAGTCCACAAGTACAACAATCAGGTTTACAGCGAATACGTTGCAGGAAGTGTTGACCTGCGGGCGCAATGGGAATTCATCGGTCCTTTGGTGACCGATCAGCCATTCCTAAACCCGATGCCTGTCACGGCTCCCAAAGAATTCAACGATATGCATAACCGCCGTCAGCAAACCAACGGGCTGACCCGTGACGGGTTTGAGATCTCTCCAACAATCAGTATTAAGTTCAGCATCCGTCGACCGGAAGAAAAGTCTGTTTCAGAGGGCGGGGTCAAGTCACAATATGGCTACGATGCAGACGCGGTCCGCAATGCCATTACACGCGAAGCGATCCAGCTTGGAAAGTCTGACAACAGCAAGGTGCGGATGGATTGGAACAGACTCCCATCTCATCTTGTGGTTAATATCTGGCGTGAATACATCCGCAAGTTCAAATTGAGTGACTTGTTCACAGCCAATGGCGAGAGCGGATTGCAAGTTATTGAAGATATGATCAATAAACGGGTGCGGCAGCCCAAAGTGGAGGCGCTGGACGATACAGGTGCACAGACCGGTCAATGGGTCGAAAGCCTTGAATATCGCCAATTGCAATCTCGCGGGTTGGAGATCATGGAAGTGCGGATCCACAATGTGTTATTCGACCAAAATATGGAAGAAGACATCATTAAACAGTGGAGCGCAGAATGGATGAAGACAGCCAAACAGGAAGAAAGTTACCTGAATGAGCGTGAAGCCCTGATCGAGACCGCTTCTCGCACAGAGGGCGACAAGTCCTTTGCCAGGATCGCATCCAAACAATTCAGCGGCAAACCCACCGTGCCTCAGCAAAACCCGTTCAAAACACTGCAACTGCTGATTCAACCGTTGAGAGAGTTCATTGTCAATGAGAGCAGCGCGAACAGTGAAATGGATAAAGAATTACGGAAACTGGACGAGATCTGGAAATGGATCCTCGATAACAGTTCTGATGCCATGCCGCGCCCACCGCAGAGCGGAGACAAGCCATGAAGAAGAAGAGAATGCAGCGCGATGAATTCATCACCCTGCTCTTCGGGCTGACCGATGAAAGCGTGGATTTCCGGAACCGATGGCGCACCTTGATCGGGACGGCGGTCTGGCTGGTCTTGAGCGGATTCACAATGGCGATCTCCCTGATCGGCGTGCAAGGACGGACAAATATTGCCATCATCATTGGCATGAGTTTCATCAAGTACCTTCCATTATTGATCGTGGTGTACGCCCTGGCCAAGAGACTTTCGGCACAGTACTTGAAGGATGTTTACGAATTAGAAGATGAAGAACTGGCATCCAACTTCCTCGAAGACATGGCCTTTGGCTATGGGCACGAACGGATCACCATCAACGAAGGCAAGATCAATGCGACGGATGAAAAATCGCCGGTCATTCTGATTGGCGGACCGGGTTACATTCAGGTCAATCTGGACAGTGTCGCCCTGCTTGAAAAGGTCAATGGCGACCCCGAGGTCATTTATCCGCGCAGCGAACCGTGGCGGCTTGGGCGGTTTGAGCGCATCCGCGAGATCGGCAGGTCAGACGAAGTTGGCAAGCGTGAATACGCCATCATTAATCTGCGCGATCAATTTGTCAGCGGGCTTGCGGTTCGTTCGCGAACCAAAGATGGAATCCCGATCGAAGCGCAAGACATCAAGATGATGTTCAGCATTCTGCGCCGCAAAGAGTCGGAGCAGGAAACCGTACAAGGCGATGCGTACTTGTTTGACGAGCGCGCTGTGCAAGCTTTGGTCTACAACCAGACCATTATCACGCCCGAACCCTCCACCCCTTCAGGCATCACCTTCCCGTGGGACACAACCATCATCCCGCTCGTGCTATCCGAGTTGGAAGAGTTGATCAAATCGCACACCTTGAATGAGATCCTGGCCAGCATCAGCCAGAAAGAAATTCACAACGCCATGTCTCACGCAGAGAAGAACAATCAGATGCGGGTGGAGCTCACAGGTCAATTGGACAGCACACAGGTCAAGAACGCGCCGAAAGTTCCCAATTTTGAATCACGCTCCAAGATCACTGCGCAATTCTACGAAGACAAATTCCGCGAAAAAGCGGCCGGCTTCGGGGTCTCTGTGGAATGGATCGATGTCGGCACATGGCAGCTGCCCTCGGGCTTGATCCTTGAAAAACACAAGGAAGCCTGGAACCTCACCCGCGAGAACGCCAAGAAACGCAACGCCGTTGAGCGCCTCAAGAAGAGCCACGAAACCGCCGAGATCGTCCGGCTCATCAACAGCGTCATCATCGCGAATTACGAAAAGAATTCCTATCGTTCCAACACCTATTACAAAGGCAAGGAATCATCCATGAAGGACATGGAAAAGGAATACCTGCAGGAATGGGAAGCCTTTGTTGCCATGAACCCCGATCTCAAGGATGATCTCAAAGAAGAATACAAGAACGACTTCAAGTCCCAATTCCTCCAACAACGCGACGCATCGAAGAAAGATGTACGATCTGTTGCGCAGGAGATCCTGAGGTCCTTCCGCAAGGAATTGATCAATGCAAAGGCGCTGATCGAAAAGGACAGCCGACCGCTCGAGGTAAAACAACCCGAGCTGGCAAAGATCGAAAAGGCCCTCTACGACATTTCGTATCTCACCAACCACTGGGTAAAGAGCAGATGAAACATCCAAACTTTGTTATTGCCGCCGAGGTCAAGCACGCGCTTGAACTTGGCGCGCCTGTCGTTGCACTCGAATCGACCGTCATCACTCACGGTCTACCCCGCCCGCAAAATCTCGAACTTGCGCGGGATATGGAAAAGCAGGTCCGCGACTCGGGAGCGACTCCCGCCACCGTGGCCCTGTTGGATGGAAAGATCCATGTCGGTCTCACGGACGAAGAACTGGTCCGGCTTTCTGAATCAGACTCCACGCTCAAAGTAAGCCACCGAGACTTCGCCACAGCTATTGTTAAAAAAGCCAACGGCGGGACCACCGTGGCAGGGACCATGTTCGCAGCGAACATGAC
Organism: Anaerolineales bacterium; assembly: GCA_017985935.1. Taxonomy (GTDB): domain Bacteria; phylum Chloroflexota; class Anaerolineae; order Anaerolineales; family Villigracilaceae; genus Villigracilis. The sequence goes on from JAGNWT010000004.1 coordinate 4,505, forward strand.
CGGAATCAAAGTCTTCGCCACCGGCGGCATTGGCGGCGTTCACAAGGAGTCTGCTTTTGATATTTCCACCGACCTGCGCTCACTGGCAGATATCCCCACGATCGTGGTCTGCGCTGGCGCAAAGTCGATCCTTGACCTGCCCGCCACCCTTGAATACCTCGAAACAATGGGCGTCCCGGTCGCCGGTTACCAGACCGATGAATTCCCCGCCTTCTATTCCCGTGAAAGCGGACTCAACGTCAGCGTTCGGCTGGACTCTCCATCAGAGATCGCAGACTTCGCCAAGGCCCATTGGAATCTTGGAATGAAAAGCGGCATTCTCGTTACGAATCCGCTCCCCGAAGCAGATTCAATTCCCAGATCAGAAATGGAACCGATCATCGCGAAGGCTTCGGCTGAAGCGGTAGCGCTTGGCATCCACGGGCAAAAACTTACCCCCTTCCTGCTTGGGCGAATCAGCCAGTTGACAGAAGGAAAGTCATTGAAAGCCAACCTCGCTTTATTATTGAATAATGCCCGTCTGGCCGCGCAGGTTGCCGGAGAGATGAGCACCAAAAAGAAAAGCTGGGCCATCTAAGGAAAAAATGAAAAACGAATTCTCCCTTACTGTTACGATCGATGCAAAGGCCGAAAAGATCTATCAAGCTTATCTTTCCACCGAAGGACACGCCGCCATGACAGGCAGCCCCGCCAAAGTGGACGGCACCGTGGACGGTGACTTCAGCGCATGGGATGGTTACATTCAGGGCATGTTCCTGGAACTGGAGAAAAATAAAAGGATTTTACAAGCCTGGCGAAGCGCCGAATTCCCAGCCGATGCGGAAGATTCCCTCGTTGAGATCCTGCTGGAAGATCAACACGGAAAAACTCTGTTGACCTTGAAACATTCCAACATTCCCAAAGGACAGGCAGATGGCTATAAACAAGGCTGGGAGGATTTTTACTTCAAGCCCATGCGTGAGTGGAGCAAAGCATAAAAACAAAAAGTCCCGCTGACATCAGCGGGACTTTTTGTTGGTCGTTTATTTTTCAAGCAATTCTTTTACCAAACTTTCCGGCACCTGCACCGCCACCACTTCACCTTTCACAGTGGTTACGCCGTTGACAACGATCCACTCCTCAATGACCACCTTGCGTCCTTTTACTTCCTTCACCCTTGCGCGGATCTCCAACACAGGACCCATCGGCGTGGGCTTGAGATAATCCACATGCAGCGATGCGGTGAGATAACGGAGCGGCGGCTCGGTATCCATGGCGCGGTTCTCAGCGCGATATCCCGCCGCGGCGGCCGTTCCTGTGCCGTGACAATCCACCAGCGAGGCGAGCAATCCGCCGTAGACATATCCCGGGATGGCAGTGTGATACGGCTTGGGCTGAAAATGGCAAACCGATTCCTCGCCGTCCCAATAGCTTTTGATCTGGTGTCCCAGTTCGTTCATACTGCCGCATCCATAACAATGGGCAAAGTATTCGGGGTAAAAATCTTGAAATGCTTTTTGGGTCATGGTCTATCCTCTTAGGGAGTGGAAGTTGATACAACCAAAGTAGGCACGGGGGTAAGGGTTGGCGTCCCGGTCATGGTCGGCGTGGCAAGGCTGTCGAGGACTCTGAATCGTCCGATCACCTTCCACTCGTAACCCATGAAGATCTGCACCTCATATTGGCCCGCCACCCACCCGCCCAACGGAGTGGAACATTCGGTATATCCGCCAATGCCGCCGGTGCCGCCATCCCAGGGCTTGGTCTCATAACAGATCAACTGTCCTTCCCGATACCAAAGCGCGGTCCACTGCACACCGGGGATGGTGTTGTTGTAATCAAACCCACCATAGATGGTTTCGATCGGAAGTTCAAATACGCTCTGCGGCTCCACAGCCTCGCCATTCTCGAACGCGGTCGAAAACTGGATCGGAGTAAAGATCGCATCGGGATTGGGAGTCGCCTGCCCAGAAAAGAGCGCTTCGATCGCGACCGGCAGGAAAGGCGTGAGGGTCAGCGTGGGGGTCTCAGAAACCGATGGTGTGAAAGTAATGGTCGGCGGCACGGTGATCGACGGAGTAAGGGTAATGGTCGGAGTCATCGTGATGGTGGGAGTTAACGAAGGCGTGGGCGAAGGTGGAAAATACACATAAACGATCGGCTCACCATAGAACGGCAACCAGAAGGCGCATCCAAACAAAGCCAGAGCAAATAAAAATAACCTCACCGCATTCGCATTGTGCATTCGGCGCAAACTATAAAAAGAGAGTCTTCGCGCGGTCTGCATGATGCGAATGGCAGCACGAACGACCAAAACAGCAGCGACCACGATCAAAATTGAAGCGGCGATGATACCAGAGTGAATATCCATGGCAGGATTATAACGCCGTTATAATGTGCCCATGACAAACGAACTTACCTTCCTCAAACTGGGCGGATCGCTCATCACCGACAAGGATAAACCCTACACCCCAAGATTAGACAAACTAAAAAGCCTCGCGCTGGAGATCAAATCGGTCCTGGATTCTGACCCAGGCTTGCTTCTGATCCTCGGGCACGGCTCTGGCTCGTTCGGTCACACCGCTGCAAAGAAACACGGCACACGAGACGGTGTACACACCCCCGAACAGTGGCAGGGGTTCGCAGAGGTCCGCTTTCAAGCAGCGGAGTTAAATCGCTACGTGATGGAATCCCTGTTCCATGCGGGGGTCGCGGCGATCCCGTTCTCGCCTTCGGCGTCTATGGTGTCGAAAAACCGCAAGGTGATCTCGCACAACATAATGGCTATACGAAAATCTTTAGAGGCGCACATTTTACCCGTGGTCCACGGGGATGTAGCGTTCGATGAAGCTTTGGGCGGTACGATCCTCTCCACTGAGGATGTGTTCACCTTCCTCGCGGATCAATTCCCTACGGCTCGAATCCTGCTGGCTGGCATTGAGGCTGGCGTGTGGGAAGATTTCCCAGCGAGGACAAAGCTGGTAAAACAGATTCAACTTTCAGATTATGAAAAGATGCGCTCAGGGATCGGCGGCTCAGCCAGTACCGATGTCACCGGCGGCATGAAGGCTAAAGTGGAGGAAATGCTCCAATTGATCCAAAAGCACGAGAACTTGACTGCACAAATTTTCTCTGCTGAGGAGGAAGGACATCTCGCCCGCGCCCTGGCTGGAGAGAATGTTGGCACCCTGCTTTGTAAATAACATGACAATTGAGTGATGGAAATCCATTGTATTTTGGGTTTATATTCGATAAGATTAAAAAGGTTTGCGAACCAACAATATCAGATAGGAGACCATATATGGCAACCAAAGCAAAAGCAAAGAAGCCCGCTCCGAAGAAGAAAGTTGTAGCAAAGAAAGCAGTCGCGAAAAACTTCCCCTTCGCTCCCACCAAACTCAAATTACTCAGACCTGTGCCTTCCGATATCGATATCGCTCAGGCTGGGAAACTCAAGCCGATCATTCAGATCGCCAAAGAATTGGGCGTTAAAGAAAATGAGTTGGAACTCTACGGTCCTTATAAAGCCAAGATCAAACTTGAAATTTTGGAACGCCTCAAGAGCAAACCGAACGGCAAATATATTGATGTGACCGCCATCACCCCGACCCCGCTTGGTGAAGGAAAGACCACCACAACCGTGGGTCTTTCTCAGGCACTCGGCGCTCATCTTGGACGCAAGGTTATCACTGCCATCCGTCAGCCTTCGATGGGACCGACCTTCGGCATTAAAGGCGGCGCGGCAGGCGGCGGTTATTCGCAGGTCATCCCGATGGAAGATTTCAATCTGCATTTGACCGGCGATATCCATGCCATCACTGCTTCTCACAACCTCGTTGCTGCCGCGCTCGATACGCGCATCATGCACGAAAAAGAACAGGATGACGAAAAACTTTTCAACGCACTCTGCCCGCGCAATAAGAAGGGACAGCGCAGATTCTCCCCCACCATGCTGCGCCGCTTGAAGAAACTCGGCATCAAAAAGACAGACCCCGAAACCCTTACTCCCGAAGAACGCACCCGCTTTGCCCGCCTCGATATTGACGAGAAGACCGTCACCTGGCGCCGCGTGGTGGACATCAACGACCGCATGCTGCGCGAAGTGGAAGTGGGACGCGGCAAAGATGAAAATGGTCACGCACACATGTCCGGCTACGACATCACCGTGGCATCCGAGATCATGGCTGTGTTGGCGCTTACCACCGGCATCGAAGATATGCGCGAACGATTTGGCAACATGGTGGTCGCCACCAACAAACACGGCGAAGCTGTGACCGTGGAAGACCTCGGCGTGGCTGGCGCAGTGACCGTCCTCATGAAGGATGCGATCAAGCCCAACCTGATGCAGACCCTCGAAGGCACTCCCGCTACCGTTCACGCGGGACCGTTCGCCAACATCGCCCACGGACAGTCATCCATCATCGCTGACATGATCGCGCTCAAACTGGTCGGCAAAGACGGCTTCGTGATCACTGAATCCGGTTTCGGTGCAGACATCGGCATGGAGAAGTTCTTCGACATCAAATGCCGCTACTCTGGTTTGGTCCCGCAAGTGGTGGTGATGGTAGCCACCGTCCGCGCGCTCAAGATGCACGGCGGCGGACCAAAAGTTGTGGCTGGCAAACCGCTCGCTCCTGAATATACCGACGAAAACCTCGAATTGCTCCGCGCAGGTCTGCCGAACCTTGAACGCCATATCCAGAACGCGCTCAAGTACGGCGTGAACGTGGTCGTGGCTGTCAACTCCTTTGCCACCGATACCCCCGCAGAAGTGGAACTCATTCGTGAAGCCGCCTTAAAGATGGGCGCCATGGATGCGGTCGTCTCCACCCATTGGGCTGATGGCGGCAAGGGCGCAAAGGCGCTGGCTGAAGCGGTCGTCAAAGCTGCTGATAAGCCCACCAATTTCAAATTCCTTTACCCGCTCAATATCTCCATCAAGAGCAAGATCGAAGAGATCGCAACCAAGATCTACCGCGCTGACGGGGTGGATTACACTCCCGAAGCTGAAGAACAGATCGAACGCTACACACGCCTCGGCTTCGATAAACTTCCGATCTGCATGGCGAAGACCCATCTCTCCTTCAGCACCGATGCAACCAAGAAGGGAGCGCCCGTTGGCTTCCGCATTACCGTCCGCGAGATCCGCGCCAGTGTTGGCGCAGGCTTCCTGTACCCGATCCTGGGCGATATGCGTACCATGCCCGGTCTGCCCACCCGCCCATCCTTCTACGATGTGGATCTGGACCTGAAGACAGGCAAAGTTCTTGGCTTGTTCTAAGTTCTGTAAATAATAAAAAAGCTCTGGAATTCTCCAGAGCTTTTTTATTCAACTACCCCGATAATTTAATTCGGGCACTCGCCCATGTTGACAGTTATTGTCACCGAAGGAGAGTCTGTAGAGGTTAACGGAGCGCAGCAATTTGCCGCCGCATCGTAGCCCAAACCTTCCTGGCACTTGGTCGCATCAGCGGTGAGCGCAGCGCCACTGCAAGCAGTGTTCGTGAACTTCACTTGTGAAGACCAGGCTTCGGTCCCATGGCATTCGATCGCACGCTTACCATCGGACGAACGTCCGCCGTTATCAACACAGATCAATTTGTCCGGCTCCATGACTTCAAAAGCCACACCATCATCCACGAAAATATATTGATAAGGGACCTTTTTAACGCAGACCCGGTCTGAAGCGACAGTGTCTTTGATATCAGGCGCGGCGCATGACGAGGTCGCCACCTGACAGGCGGGCGCAAAATTCTGCACCGGCTGAGCATCGGTCGGCGCAGCTTGCTCGACGGGCGGAGCTTGCGTGGGCACGGACTCTTCCACAGGCGCAGGGGCTGCCTGTGTAGCCGGGGCGGCGCTCGCACAAGCCGACACGATCATTGACACGACTGCGAGTAGAACCAATAACAGGTAAAATCTGTTCTTCATCATTTCTCCTTTGAAATAAATTACTGAAACACAATGTCATTGTACAGTATCAGTACAGATAGGCTATGGGAGTATTGTCCTATTTGGATATAATGTGAGCTTACATGAACCTTACATCTTTGTAATTATGATAAAGAGACCTTATGAAAAGTGACGAACTGGACGCATCTGCCCTCGCTGCCGCCTGCTACCGGCAAATCGAAAGACTCAACCCGACTCTCAACGCATTCATCACGGTGATCCCACCAGATACTACACTCCCGCCACTGCCGACAAAAAATGTCCCACTTTATGGTCTGCCTCTGGCTGTAAAGGACCTGTACGATACAAAAGGGATCCGCACGACCTCAGGATCTCGCTTTTTTGCGAATCATATTCCCAGCGAAGATGCGGTCGTTGTTCAAAAAATCAAAAAAGCGGGCGCGCGAATCATTGGCAAGACCAACACACATGAGGTTGCGTTGGGCGTCACGAATAACAATCCGCATTACGGTGCATGCAGAAATCCATGGGACATTACACGCACGCCCGGCGGATCATCCGGCGGCAGCGCAGTTGCGGTCGCGACCGGCATGGCACTGGCGGGACTCGGCACCGACACCGGCGGATCCATTCGCATCCCTGCAGCCTTGTGCGGCGTGGTGGGACTTAAACCCACCTTTGGCAGAGTAAGCCTGCGCGGAATTCTGCCGCTTTCCTGGAATCTCGATCACGCAGGACCCATCACTCGAAAAGTGGAAGATGCCGCAGTGATGCTTCAGGTCATGGGCGGATATGACGAACTCGACCCGAACTCCATGAAAGTCCTGCCGGGTGATTATTCCAGTCACATGCGAGACTCAATGAGAGATAGGAAGATCGCACTTGCGGTCGGGAATTTTATCGAAGAGGCAGACCCGGAAGTTTTACAAGCCTTTCATATTGCAGCAAAAGTTTTTTCAAAACTCGGTGCAGTTGTAACAGAACTGAATGTGGATTTCTTAAAAGAAGCCGCGATTGCCAACGCCCTGATGACTCAGGCAGATGGCGCCGCTTTCCATCGCGAGCGATTAATAGAACACCCCGATTGGTTCGGCGCGGATGTGCGCCAGAGGCTCGAGACCGGAAGGGGTTTCACTTCCACGGAATATATTCTTGCAAGGCGAACCCAGTCCGAGGTCAGAAGGCGATGCGAACTTCTCTTTGAAGAATATGATGTGCTCATCCTCCCCACCACGCCCATCCCCGCGCCTGTGCTTGAAGGAGAGAATGCCATCGAACGCGCCCGCCAGTTGACCCGCTTCACCGCTCCCTTCAATCTGACAGGACTGCCCGCGATCACCGTCCCTTGCGGATTTACAAAAGACGGGCTTCCCATTGGCTTGCAGATCGTCTCGCGCTCATGGAACGAGGCGGGAGTATTGCGCGCAGGCTATGCCTATGAACAGTCTACAGAGTGGTTCATGCAACAACCTAATATTGCCAAGGGATAAATTCCAAGATTCATAAAAAGCCGTCAAGAAAAATGACGTTTTCTTATTCCCTGGGAAGCAACAAAGGTAAAATTTCCCTTACTTGACGAGTTCACAGGGTGAGTATAAAATACGCCCCGTTGTCAGACAACTGAATACGGAGATACAGCGACTGGGTCTTGGGTTTCGGCTTCAAGATCACGAGGTGAAGGTTCTCCCGTGCGAACGGGACGCTAACCACGATCACAGATTTGATCGTGGGAAAATCGGATAGATCAGCGGATGCCTTTGTAGTTTTCACAAACTTCCTTCTCCCTTCCAATGCAAGCGTTCAAGCAAAAGAGTTTCAAAAGCTCTGCGCTCCACACCGAAAACCAGACAGCGATGACTGGGACAAGGCAAACGCGGTGAAGACAGATCAACAACTGTCTGAGATTTGATCGGAAGGGCGTTTCTTCTTAATACCACGCGTATTTAACCAGACATGCCCAAGCATGTCTGGTTATTTTTTAAATCAGGAGAAAATGAGCAAGAATCGGGTGGCATCCACTGAGAATGAAACATACAATCTCCGGCAACAAAAGGAGATCAATATGGAATCCACCAATGAACTTTCAGAACATTATCAACTCATCGAACGGGCGATCCAATACATAGAAATCAATGTGCACCGGCAGCCCGAACTGGACGAGATCGCATCTGCCATCGGGCTGAGCGAATATCACTTCCAACGTGTATTCACCCGTTGGGCAGGCATCAGTCCCAAGCGCTTCATGCAGTACCTCACCAGGGAACATGCAAAAGAATTACTGGCGCACTCCGAAAACCTGTTAGACACCACGCACAAGGTGGGTCTTTCAAGCCTTGGGCGGCTGCACGATCTTTTTGTAACGACCGAGGCGGTCACACCAGGCGAATACAAGTCCCGCGGCGCCGGCGTCACCATCCGTTATGGGCTGCACTACACGCCCTTTGGAGAATGCCTGATCGCCACCACCGAGCGCGGCATTTGTCATTTGGGATTTGTGCAAAACAGTGAAGGCGATGCGATCGACAACCTCGCAGCAGATTGGGAGCAGGCGGAGATGATCGAAGACTACAGATCCACTGCCCCACTTGCAGCGCGCATCTTTTCTGACGGGCAGTCTGATTCACCTCTCAAGGTTCATCTGCGCGGGACAAATTTCCAGATCAAGGTCTGGGAGGCGTTGATCAATGTCCCATTGGGAAATGTAACCACGTACGAGAAGATCGCAACAGAGATCGGACATCCGAAGGCTCTCCGCGCGGTGGGCACGGCAGTCGGACACAACCCCATCGCCGTGCTGGTGCCATGCCACAGGGTCATCCGCAAGGCTGGTGAGTTTGGAAATTATCGGTACGGCTCGGCGCGGAAGAAAGCTCTGCTCACGAAAGAATTTATTTCCACCAGAGCCTAGCGCGAAACACTCACGAAAAACCAAATATATTTCTCACACCTTTGGTAGAACCCAAGTTGTGAGTGCAAAGGAAAAAATGAAATCAAAGATCTGGCTGGCTTTACTGGCGCTGTACATTGTTTGGGGCTCCACCTATTTGGGGATCAAGGTTGCCATCGAAACGATTCCGCCCTTCTTTCACGCGGCGGTGCGGTTTCTGATCTCAGGAACCATCCTTGTGGTTTGGCAGCGAGGCGCTGGGCACCCCATGCCAACCCGCCAACAATGGAAGTCTACTGGTATCATCGGGCTGATGCTGCTGCTCGGCGGAAATGGGCTGGTCGCCTGGGCAGAGCAATTCATCCCTTCCGGCATTGCCGCACTGATCATTGCCTCGATGCCGATGTATTTAATGATCGGCGAAGCGGTCCGCCCTAATGGGGTCAAGCCCACCTGGCAGGGAATCCTCGGATTGCTGATAGGGTTCGCAGGCATCTTCATCCTGATCGGTCCTTCTGAAATCTCGGGAAGCACTGAAAAACTTAATACCTTTGGCGTGATCTCACTGCTCTTCGCCTGTCTGTTCTGGACGATCGGCTCGCTCTACAGCAAGACAGCCGATCTTCCAAAGTCTTCACTGATGAACACCGGCGCGCAAATGCTAATGGGAAGTATTGGTTTATTTATCGTTTCGCTTATTTCGGGCGAATTAAATGGCTGGGAAATCGCATCCGTTTCAGTACGCTCGTTATATGGTTTACTGTATCTCACACTGGTAGGATCTCTGGTCGGGTTCGTTTCATATGGCTGGCTGCTTCAGAATGCGCCCATTTCGCTGGTTTCGACATACGCGTATGTCAACCCGATCGTGGCGGTTCTGCTCGGAGCCTGGCTCGGAGATGAAGCGCTGGAGCCGCGCATCTGGCTTGCTACAGCGATCATCATCGGGTCGGTCATCTTCATTAATAGCACCAAGCCCAAGGCAAAGAAAGAAACGAAGGAGATCCTGGTGGAGAGTCGGCAGTGATCAAAAGACAATGATCTGATATCAAAAAACATTCAAAAAGGAGAGTAGTAAATGGACGCAAAAGATCTGGTCAAGAAAGTGAAAGAAGATAATGTCAAGTTCATCTCATTGCAATTCACAGATGTGATGGGCTCGGTGAAGAGCGTGGACATGCCCGTTCGTCACCTGGAGGATGTGCTGAAGGACGGGGCCTGGTTCGACGGCTCTTCAGTGGAGGGTTTCGCCCGCATTCAGGAAAGTGACATGCGCCTGATGGTTGACCCCGATACCTACGCGGTGCTGCCCTGGTCTTCAGCTGATTCAAAACGCGCTCGCGTTTTCTGTGATATCTACACCCCTGCCGGTGAGCCTTTTGAAGGTGACCCCCGCGGCGCGCTCAAGCGCATCCTCAAGAAGATCGCTGACCGCAATTGGAAGTTTAACATTGGACCCGAACCCGAGTTCTTCCTGTTCAAAGGCAATGACGGCACCAATGGCGTGCATCCCGTTCCCCACGACACGGGCGGTTATTTCGATTTTTCCTCCTTCGACGAGGCAGTCGTTGTACGCACCGCGTTGATCGAAGCCCTTGACGCGATGGGTCTGGATGTGGAAGTGGGACATCACGAAGTTGCTCTCGGGCAGCACGAGATCGACTTCCGCTTTGCGGACGCGCTCAAAGCCGCTGACAATGTGTTGACCCTCAAGTACACCGTGAAAGCCATCGCCGCCCAACACGGACTGGTCGCATCTTTCATGCCGAAGCCCGTATACGGCATCAACGGCTCGGGCATGCACTGCCACCAATCTCTCTTCGACACCAAGACCGGTGCGAACCTGTTCTTCGATGCAAAGGACGCTGCCCACCTTTCCCCGCTGGCTTACTCCTTCATCGCCGGTCAACTGGAACATGCCCGCGCCCTCGCCGGTGTGGTCGCCCCGACCGTAAATTCCTACAAGCGCCTCGTCCCCGGTTATGAAGCACCGGTCTACATCGGCTGGGCACAACAGAACCGCTCGGCATTGATCCGCATCCCGCGCTATACCGAAGGACGCGACAAGGCTGTCCGCGCTGAACTGCGTTTCCCGGATCCTTCCTGCAACCCGTACCTGGCTTTCACCGCCATGCTTGCCGCAGCCATCGACGGCATCGACAAGAACATGCAGGTTTCCAAGCCTTTGAACAACATCAACCTGTATCACCTCAACAAGGAAGAACGCACCCAGTTGGGCGTGACCGAGCTCCCCGGATCGTTGGCTGAATCTCTGGGCGAGTTGGGCAAGGACGAAGTGATCAAGTCTGCGCTTGGCTCTTATCTGTTCGAAGCCTACATGCGTGCCAAACTGGAAGAGTGGGATGAATTCCGCCTTCGCGTGACCGACTACGAGATCACCAAGTATCTCGAAACCGCGTAATTTCAAAACAACTTAATCAAGAAAGACCTCAAAGGATCACAACCTTTGAGGTCTTTTGTTTTCAAAACAGCATTATACTTTTGGGTATGAAAGCAATCTTACGCGCCCTACTGCCAGCCGTGATGGGACTTTTACTCACAACTTCCTGTTCGGGAGCGAAGCCGCAAGTGATCTACGAGCTCGCATCCGCCACCGAATTCAAGGTCGCTGTCACCATCACCCTCACTCCTACGGGCGATGGGCAGGCACTGCTCTCGGCAACATTCACCCCGCAAGAACCGAGCCTCCACCTTTACAGTAAAGACATCCCAAAGACCGGACTGGATGGGCTTGGGCGGCCGACCCTGCTTGAGCTTGCAAAAGATTCCCCGCTGCAAGCCATCGGCAAACTAACAGAAAGTGCCGCGCCCGAAGTTCCCACATCCCCGCCTTACGAACTGCTGGTTTACCCCGCAGGCTCAATAACCCTAACTCAACAAGTGCTGCTCCCCGAGGGAAATGAATGGCTCGACGATCAAGTCGTGGTCACCTACATGGCATGCGACGACACAGGCTGCCGCCCGCCCGTGCAGGAAAAACCCATCGCCATCAAGATTCCCGCCCGCGGAGTCCTTCAATAGGAGGTATTAATGATACGAAAAAAATCTTGGATCGCTTTCCTGCCCATCGTTTTCTTGGCCTGCAACTTTCTCTTCCCGCAGGATCAGGGACCCGTCCCCTCCGCGCCGACGCCTGCTCCCGCCCAAACCACAGAATCCTCCGCTGATTCAAACGCCTCCTCCGCCTTCACGATCAGCAGGATCCACAAAACAGACGGCGACTTGATGACCTTATTAAACGCCGAGGCAATGAAAGCGCAGGAAATGGGGCTCAAGCCCTTCCTCGAATTTGACGCGACCTGGTGCCCGCCCTGCATTGCCATTGATAAAAGCATCAACGCCAAAGACCCGCAGACCCTGCAAGCATTTTCAGGCATCTACCTCATCCGCGCAGACGTGGAGGAATGGGGCTGGGGCGACGGAAAGAATTTCACTGTGGATGCCATCCCCGTGTACTACGAACTGAGCGAAAACGGGCAGCCCACGGGTCGTTCCATTAACGGCGGCGCGTGGAACGAAGACATTCCTGAAAATTTCGCACCAGTGCTGGACACATTCTTTCATCAATAAGATAAAAAAGACCGAGGCTAAGCTGCCTCGGTCTTTTTTATCTAGTGCTTGGTTCCCAGCGCCAGTTCCATGATCTCATCTTTGGTTTCGTACACCCGAACCAGTTTGCCATCTCGCATCTGCAACACGCGGTCTACATACTGACACATGCGCAAGTCGTGAGTCACCATGATGCCTGCGCGTCCATTTTCGTGGATGAGATGCGCGAAAGTCTCCACCACCTGATAAGCGCGCTCGGTATCGAGCGAGGCGGTCGGCTCATCCGCCAGCACCACGGCCGGGTTATGGATCAGCGCGCGGGCGATCGCAACACGCTGCTGCTGACCGCCAGACATCTGCGCAGGCAAGTTATGCAGGCGATCTGCCAGCCCCAGGCGGGCAAGCAATTCATCCGAACGAACACGCCCGGCGCGGTCTAGCTTCCCATTCAGTCTCAGCATGAACTCCACATTCTCGCGCGCGGTGAGATACGGGATCAAATTATTGGATTGAAAAGTAAAGCCGATCTTTTCGCGGCGCAGCTTTACGCGCCGTTTCTCATTCATCTGCGAAAGGTCCTGCCCATCGATCAAAACCTGCCCGGTGGTTGGAGTCAGCAGCGCAGCAAGGATCGAAAGCATGGTGGTCTTTCCTGAACCGCTCGGTCCCACCAGTGCAACAAATTCCCCGGATTTCACCTGAAACGAAACGCCATCCACGGCATTAATGGTTGCGCCATCAAGCGAGAACGACTTGACCAGGTCACGAACTTCCAAAGCAACAGAACTCATATTCTTATCCTAACCTTAGAGCCTTGAGCGGCTCGATGCGAACAGCATAAATAATGGACACCATTCCGCCCAGCGGACCGATGAACAACAACAAGAGAATGGCGATCAACGAGCGTTGCCCATTGAACTCCAACGGAATGGTCGGGGGCAGACCAAGCGAGAAAAGGTAGTTCAACGCCGCCCCGATCCCAACGCCCATCGAAGTGACAATGATGATCTGAAACACGGATGAAACGCCAACCACAAAGTTGGATGAGCCGATGGCTTTCAACACACCGATCTGCGGAACTTTTTGCAGGATCTGGATCTGGAAGAAGCCGCCAATGACAAGGATGCCGATCAGCAAAGTGAACACACCCTGCGTCTGCACTGTTCCCTGCTGGGCGGTGTAGCCGGGGATATTGTTAATGGTCGTTTCAATATCCGCCACTTCAATGTTCGAGACTTCGTTCTGCAAGCGCAGCTTCATCGCTTCCACTTGAGCGGGGTCGGTCAACTTGACCGCAACAATGTTCGGAAAAGGCGTATCGCTGTTCAAGTCTGAAGCGGACTGCGGACGGATCATTTCCCATGTGGCAGCCGGAAGGAAAATGGTAGGCTGGAAGAAATACGCCTGCTCGCTCACCAGCCCCACGATCTTCAATTTGAAGAATTGATCTTCCGTCCCTTGAGTGGAGCGGATCTCTATCTCGTCGCCGATCTTCAAATTGGTACGTTCGGCTACGCTCATATCCATCACTGCCTCCCGTGCTTCACCGCCGCGGAAGTATCTTCCCTCCAAGATGACCGGCATGCCGGGACGCCCGGCCTCCACGCCCAGCATGGAGATCTTCAGCGGCTCGGGCAGAGACACGATCTCAGAGTTGGATGTGTAAATGGGACCGGCATCCAGCACACCTTCCACGCGGCGAACAGCCTTGACCGTGTTCACTTCCAGCCGGCTGGCGGTGATGCTGTAATCTGACTTCTCGAGGAATACGACCAACTGCGCATCGAGGTTGGCAACATATTGGCGGTTGGCGTTCGACAGCCCCTCACCCAATGCGGCAATAAAAAGCACCAGCACGGTGATAAGCGCGATGACCAGCGCCACGAGAAAGAAGCGGCCTTTATTGCGCCACACTTCTTTGAATGCAAGATAAATTGCGAGAAATAAATTCTTCATTATGTTTGTTTCCGTTGTTTCCTAAACGACCGGCTTGGAGTCAAAAGGCTTGTCCCAGTTGGTTCCCATGATTCCATGCAGGATCAAATCCACAGGCGGGTGATCGGCAATATCCTCATAATAATACGGCAGATGAATACGCCCTTCCCTGCCGATGATAAAGGTGCCAGACATTTGGTAGGCATCCTGTCCTTGCGGAGGAAGCTCGGGTTTGTAGCCTTTGGTCTTGGCAAGATTTCGGTTCGAGGTCCAAATGCGCGGTGACAGCAGGGTCTGCCAGAGCGTTCCTTGATACAGCCCGTAGGCATGATAAGCAGACCGGTCCGGGTCGGCAAGGCAGACTGCGCCGGGGGCGCGTTGTTCACAGAATTTTTTGGCGGCATCGGGAGAGGCGTGAGAAACGACCGCGAGGCGCAGGCCTTTCTCGGTCAGGGCTTCGCTCGCGCCGGTCAATTGGTCCATCATCTCTTTGCACTGCGGGCACCCAAAATGACGGGTGAAAACCAAAACCAATACCTTATCCTTCCAAAGCGAGGAAAGCTGGATGGTTTTGCCATCTGCATTTAGAAGCTGCAGATCGGGAGCGAGGTCGTTGAATTTGAGTTGAAATTGTCTGGCCATGGTTCCTTGTATTCTCTCAGTGTTTTCAAAATAAAATCCGTATCTACGACAGATACGGATTCATCTCACTATCTGACTATGAAATTCTATCAGATTGCACAGGTTTTGTACAGGTTTTGCAAATACTAATTTTCATACGATATGAAGGACCGATCTCTCGATCTTCTTCCCTACTTTGGCAACCCGCCGCCAACTGCTGTTGTCGTTGAGAGAGATCCAGCGTCTTTCCTCAGTGCGATAGAACCAATCCTTGTCCTGCTGATAGTAAGCCAGCACATCGGTTGATTCCCAAATATTTAGAACTTCATTTCCGTGCGCGTGCGTATCATCAAAATCGGTCGTGGCACGTTGACCCATCTCACTGTACAGTTCGTTGAGTTCAAGCAAAAGAGAATTGATCTCCGGCGCGAGCCTGTTGACCTTCAACCCGATGCGCTTCGCTTCTTCAAACAAAATGGGGTAACCATGCGAGGGATATTTTTCGTTCAGGGTGCTGGCGATCCGCTCTTGAGTCTCATTGTCTTTGATGTGATAGGCCAGCAGTTCCTTGCACAGCATAATGGACAAAGACTCAGCGCGGTCCACCGCCCCGATCACAAGCGGATGCACATGCTCGAATAATTCCTGATATGGGTTCTCGCTCGAATCGGACTTTTGAGACTGCCACAACCGCACGACACGAGTCAACTCGTCGAGAGAGACACTGACACGATCATTGTCACGGTCGATGGGAGAGAGCGCGTGAGTGAGGGATGTATCCACCGGGGTGAGATAAGCCATCGGTCCCATCAAAATTTCGTTCGCACCGAGGGTGATCATCGTGGCGGCAGAAGCGCACTCGAGCGGGATGACCGCGATCATCTCATCGCAATATTGTCGAAGCAGGTTCACGATGCGCAAGGATGCCTGTCCATTACCGCCGCTGGATTTGAGGAAGAGATAGATCTTTTCCTGATGACCGATCTTTTCCAGCAATTTGAACAATGCCAATACATCGTCGTGACAGACACTGCCGCGGGGGTTATTAAAATAAGTGACCAAAGTTCCACCCAACATTTGGTTCACCTGCCTGATGATGGCTTGTGTTTTATCGAACAGGATGGGAGGCTGCTTTTCTTTGTTCTGCTTTACAGGCGCCGACATTTATATTCTCCTTCCTAAGATGAATGTCTGCATCATAACATTCTTTGAAAAACCAA
Source organism: Anaerolineales bacterium (assembly GCA_017985935.1). Lineage (GTDB taxonomy): Bacteria > Chloroflexota > Anaerolineae > Anaerolineales > Villigracilaceae > Villigracilis. The sequence continues at coordinate 20,630 of JAGNWT010000004.1, forward strand.
GACCGAGACAAATGTACTGGGGAGCGATCTATAAACGAGACCAGACCCAGCCTGCGGCCAGTCCCAGCAATTCCCCCGCGAGCACATACGCCACCAAACCAGAAATTCCGCTAACGGGCAGCCAAGCCGTGGAATCAAAAACACCAAAAGCCAGCATGTTGTATGCCAGCAAGCCGCCGAGCAGGGCTCCCAAAGACCAGCGGATCGCTGAGTGTCTTTGCCAAAAACGCGACCCCGCCGCATAGATCAGCCCGGTGATCAGGGCGATGAAAAGCATGGCGACCAGCCAGGCTGATATACGGGGATAGCCCTGGAGGGACACATAACTATCTTCGATCACCACAACCGGCGGCTCGGGAGTCGGCGCGGCAGACTCGGTCAATTCCGGCACGACCACTGTCACTGCCACCGCGCCAGATTGAGTCACATCCAACTTCAAAACTTCTGAGATGACAGCCGGCTCGCTCACCACACGAATTTCCAGCAGACCAGGTTTATCAAGCCCGAAAGCGGCGCGAGCCACGCCTTTCGATGTGACAGCGTCCACTTGCTGCAAGATCCCGCTGCCTTCGCCGGTAAGGAGCATGGAAAATTGAACGACCGTGCCATCAGGCACAGCGTGTCCGTTGGCGTCTTTGATCACGCCTGTGCGGATGGCAATGGTGTCGCCGATCTGAAAGAGCGGGATCGGAGTCGGCTCGGGGGTAATGGCTTCGTCAGTGGAAGCAGAGGCAGGCTCGAGGTCCAGAGAGAGCGGAATGATCTGATTGGGGTCGGGCGCCATGACCGAGATCAGGTCATATCCGATCCCCTGAATCGACACCGGCGAAGCGCCGGTCGGCGTGAGTTCTTGAAATAGCAGGCGGGCGGCAACTTCCACGAATTGCGCCTGTTTGCTGTAGAGCGCGTAATAGGCGGTGAATTTGGAAGTGGTCGTTGTATCGAAATAATACGGTGCACCAAAGGAGAAGAGGATCAAATTCTTTTGACGCAACAAGTCAGGACGTTCACGCAGGAATCGCTCAATGACAGCGGGCTGCCCCTGCGAGGCATCTCGCAGAGAAATGACCACCCAATTCGCACGGACAATATCTTCTTCAATAAATTCAGGTTTTAGATCATCAAGCAAAGCCTCAAGGTTCGCGAGTGAATATGAGGTCAGTCGGAAATTTGCCGTCTGGTTCCCGCTTTGAGGACCGTAAAGCTGAAGAATGCTTTGCTGCAATGCGTCTGTTGCAAAGATGGGGAGTTCAGGGCATGTGGTGCACTGCCTGGTGGTTTGTGTGTCGGTGATGAAGACCATGCGCTCGTTGGATTGCGGCGGAAGCGGGAGCACGCCGGTGAGGTCTTGCTGTTCCGGGCTGATCAAGGTTGCAGAGTTGCGAGCCACCTCAAAAGTGATCGCCGTGCCGGTGCCGAGTCCTGCCAACCTGCTTGAAGGCACAGCCACATTTGAAAAGGTAAAGTCTTTATAGATATTAAGTTTTGCCGCCAAAATCCGCGTGACCGAGTTATCCACTCTTTGTGCGAAAGCCGGGTCTTCGCGATATTTCTGCACAAAGAACTCGATAACGCGCTTGGTGGTATTAAATGTGTTGGGAGAATCCAAGGACTGGATGTTTCCCAAATAAAGCATGTCGTTGCCAGCAAGGAAGGCATCCCGCGCGGCGGTACGGGCGGAAAATTGCCCGCCGCCAATGTTGTAAAAGTCGCTCACGGCGCGCGTCCCCAAGTCATCGCTCACCACCAACCCGCCGGCAGAAACCCAGGATGCGAATTGCGGCAATGCAAGGATCTGGTTCAGGGCTTGAGGATCAAAGCTAATGGGGCGGGTCGTGGCACGGATATTTCCCTGAAATCCCTGATAGCGAATGTGGGAAACGAGCAGACCATCTACGGTAGACTCAGCCGACGGAGCGTTGCCGGTTACTGCAAAGAATGGATAAAGCTCGATCTGCTTGAGTTGCTCGAGCGATTTGCGAACGGTGGAAACTTCCTCCTCGGGCAGGCGGTCGGAGCCACCCACGCCGGGAAAATGCTTGGCAATGACGACCAATTGATCATCACTGCCGGAATGCAAACCCGTGATATAGGCACGACCCAACTCACCCACCCAAAACGGATCGCCGCCAAAAACACGCGGACCAAGGTCGCCGCCAGAGATCGAAGGACTTTCCAAAACGTCCAGCAGCGGTCCCAGATACAGGTTCACGCCCAACGCCGAGAGTTCGCGTCCACGCACTTCTCCCACCCGCTGGGCATAATCGGGGTTCCAGGTAGCGCCAATGGACATCTCACTCGGCAAAGGAGTCAACCCGCTCAATAACTGGTCGGTGGGGAAACCATCTCCCTCCTGCGAAATGCCAACGAAAAGCGGAACGTAGGGAGAATCGATCTCCTGCCCGGTCGCGGTGCTGATGACCGGGTTGAGCGAGGAATTCCATTCAATGGACTGAATACTTTCGATCAACTGATGAGTCTGCGCCACGACATCTGTTGTCACTTCGGTCGCGGGCGGTGCGTTAGGGTCGATCAACGGCGCGAAGTTATCGTTTTGCGCCTGAAGCACCACTCCGCCCACATGATTTTGGGTGATCAGGTCATAGATCTGTGAGACCTCACTGGTATCTGTCCCGTTGAAAGTCACCAGAAATAACTGTCCCACGCGTTCTTCAGGGGTCATCGTGTCCAAAATGCTCTGCGCTCTGGGAATCAAAGACTCCTCCGCCATCACGGTGGGCACAGGCAATAGCGCCATGAACAGGGACAACAAAAGAAGCACGCGGACTAATTTCATCGCGTCCTCTTATAACACAACTTGCCTTTAAGATAAAACAGACGCCGCTCAAAGAACGACGCCTTTAGAATTTGCGCTCCGCACTCCGCCGAAGCCTGTTTCTGGCATTCGGAGAAACTCACCCACCCCTCCCAAGCGCGCGCACGGCGGTCTGAGGATCGTCCGTGAACATGCCGTCCACGCCCCACTCTTTGAGACGGTTCACTTCTTCAGGAGTATTCGCCGTCCAAACATGCACCCGGCGATTGAGCCTATGCGCACGCTGAACTTGTTCCCGGCTTGCGCTGGAAATATGCGGGTGCAGTGCCTGATACTCGCCAAAGGTGAATCCGAACGAACGAGACCACAAACCCACAAACCCGGGCATGGCAAGCAGTCCGCGCGGAACCTGTGGCAGGATCTGTTCGGCAGCCTTCAAATTGGCAGGGAAGAAGGAAGAGAAGAGGATCTGATCTTGATTATTATGTCGTTTGATGAGTTCACAGACCTTTGCGACCAGTCCGTCACGCGGGGTGGCGTAATTGGTTAACTCAATGTTGATCATTTTGTCCCTGCCGATCAGCGCAAACACTTCCTCAAGCATGGGTACTTTTGTGCCGGCAAATTTTTCGTTGAACCACTTTCCGGCATCCAGTTTGCGGATGGCTTCCAGGGTAAATGTGGGGATCTTGCCTTTGCCATCGGTGGTGCGGTCCACGGTGGTATCGTGAATAACGATCACATGCCCATCGGCAGTAAGTTTGGCGTCCAACTCCACGCCGTCTGCGCCTTTTGCGATGGCTTGTTGGAACGAAGGCAAAGTGTTCTCTGGCGCATGGGCAAGGTCACCGCGATGCGCAAAAAGGATGGGGCGGGGAAAATTTTCAATCATGGGTGGCAGGCTCGAGGTCAGGTTTGATGCGGATCACAAATCCACAAAGTAGGCTTTTCCGGCGGCGTCGATCATCTCGCGTGTCATAGCCGGGGGGACGGCAAGGTATGCTGAAATATCCAGGATCTGGTCGCACAGGTCGCGCGGATGCGACGCACGTAGTTTTCGGTTGCGCTTGATGTACCACTCTTGAAGGAGGTAAGCCAAGCCCTGGTCGTTGTATTCGATGCGCTTGTCTGCGGCGACACGTTTGAAGATCTCGCGATATTCCTCGAAGGTCGGGTCGCCCACTTCGATCTTGTGACGCAAACGGCGAAGGAAGGCTTCATCCACAAGGTCTTTCGGCGGCAGGTTGGTAGAGAACACGATGAGCACGTCGAAGGGTACTTCCACTTTGCGCCCGGTATGCAGGCGAAGGTAATCCACCCGGTTCTCAAGCGGAACGATCCAGCGGTTGAGCAGATCGCGCGGGCGAACCTGCTGGCGACCAAAGTCGTCAATGAGCAGAATCCCGCCGTTGGCTTTTACCTGAAAAGGCGCTTCATAGAATTTGGTTGTGTCATCAAAAACGAGGTCGAGCCCTTCAAGGGTCAATTCACCGCCAACCACAATGAAGGGACGACGGATCTTAATCCAACGGGGGTCACGGCGGGTGTTGGTTCGCAGGGTTCCGGTGCCATCGGCATTGACGCCTTCGTTCTCCGGAGCGAGACTGTGACTCACCGCGTCATAAACTTTGATCACCTGGCCATCGAGGTACAAAGCGAATGGAATGTACATGCTCTGGCTGAGCACCAGGTTACCGAAGGCACGGGCGATACTGGTTTTGCCGTTTCCGGGTGGTCCGTACATAAAAATGGATGAGCCGGAGTTGAGCGCGGGTCCAAGCCTTTGAAAGGTGGACTCAGAGATGATCAACTGGGAAAGGATCTGGCGCATGGAGCGTGTGGTCACGGTCATCCGCCCGCTCTTTTGGCGGCGGATTGCTTCATTGTAGACCGCGAAAGGTACAGGAGCTGGACCAGCGTATTGGCTGCGCTCCAACGCTTCGCGTGCCCGCAGGATTCCAGCGCTGGTAATGCCGTACACATACGCGCTTTCGCCCAATCCACCCTGAGTTTGTTTTACTTCGATAAATTTTTCCTGCTTCAAAGCGGTCAAAAGTTGATCAGTGACCCCGGCTAGCGGCAGCGCGATCTCTTCCGAGATCTTAAAGCCGGTCAGGTAGCCGCGAAAATACAAGACCTTAAGTACAAGGTCTTGCAACCATAAAGGTGAAAGACCCGTATCCTCGAGGCTGTTTATCTGCGGTGGAGTAAAAGCGCCCGATGGCGAAGAGGTCTGACCAGATTGTCTCATCATATTAGTCGTCATCCGTAATTCAGTGGATATGATTGCCTTTCAAACTGATTATACTTCTTTTCGTTTATAATCCATTCACCATGAAACTATCTGTGATCATACCTGTTTACAACGAAGTTGAAAGCATCAAAATCATTTTACAGCGCGTTCATGCGACCGGTCTTGTCCATGAAATTGTGGTTGTGGACGACGGCTCGAAGGACGGCACACGCGACGTCTTGAAAGAACTGGACGGCAAGGACGGTGTGCGGGTCATCCTGCACGAAAAAAACAAGGGTAAAGGCGCCGCTGTACGGACCGGAATGGGGGCCGCACTAGGAGATATACTCCTCATTCAAGACGCAGACCTGGAGTACGATCCGCGCGATTACTCAATTCTTCTACAGCCCATTGAAGAAGGTCTGGCAGACGTGGTTTATGGCTCACGCTTTCTGGGGCGTGCCCACCGCGTAACCATGTTCTGGCATCAGGTGGCAAATCAACTGCTGACCTTGATGACGAACATCCTTTACAACACGATCCTGACCGATATGGAAACAGGTTACAAGGTTTTCCGCCGTGAAGTATTGAACGGGATGGTCATTCGTGCCAATAGTTTCAACTTCGAGCCGGAGTTTACCGCCAAGATACTCAAGCGCAAGTACCGAATCTTCGAGGTGCCGATCACTTTCAATCCGCGCGAGTATTCTGAGGGCAAAAAGATCAAACTCCACGACGCATTCGAGGCGGTGTGGGCTTTGATCAAATATCGGTTCGTGGAATAGCAATATTCAACTTATAAAAAAAGACGGGCATACGCCCGTCTTTTTTTATTTTTATGGTTTCATAAAGACCGTGTAACTCAGAATGTAATCACCCGGCTCATAATCTGCGGTGCCGTCGTTGATCTTTTGGGTAAAGGTTGCCGTTGTAGACAAGTGATGTTCGCCAACCGGCCAATCTTTGAGGGCGGTAAAGATCAGGCGGCAGACTTGCCCGCCGGTTTCAACTTCCAAGGTGCTAAAAGAGTCATTTGCAACCTGCTCATCGTCCAGCATAAAGGTCAATTGAATATTTTCAAAATTCGCGGCAACCGTTGCCGCATCAGACGCGCACCAGACATACCCCCAAATGACGGGATTCGAATCTGGCAATGGAACGGTGTAGGTGACTTCGCCGGGTTGGCTGAAGGCATCGGCTTCATAGGTCTCGCGGGCAATGTCCTCAAGAAAGGCAGCGCCATCATTCAAAGCAGATTCGGCTTCGGAGGCAGAAGCAACCACTGGCGCGCCGGACGGAGTAACCCCTGCGCCAAGCGGCTTGAGCACTGCGTCTATGCCTGCCAGTAGAACAATGTCTTCGGATGCCGTGGCAGTTCCCTCGTTAAGTGGGACGCGCAGCGTGGGCTGGACCCCCTGTCCTTCGAGGAAGATACTTCCATCAGGCAGGGTGAAGCGTCCGGTTGGGACTGTCAGACTGAAACCCTCAGGCAGGTTGAAATTTCCGCGGGCGGTCTCGGCTTCCACGCCGCCGGTCGGGGTCTGCCCTGCCACGATCATGCCGGGCACCTGACTGAAGCCAAAGGCTTCGATCTCGCAGGCGCTATAACAGGCCTGCCCAACCAACAGAACCATCTTCTCAAAGCGATATTGATTTTGATTCGGCAATACTGTTTCGCGTTGACCTTCAGGCTCAAACTGCCCGGTCGCTTCGCTGAAATATTCCAACTGCCCCATCTGGATCTCTTGATCGGTCAGGAAGCCCGCAAGCCCAAGCGGAGATCCGCCATTGTTGTAACGCATGTCGATCACGATGCCTGCCACTTCATTGGCTTCAAAGCGTTGAAGCGCCCGCTCGAAAAGACGGATGGTGAGGGCAAGATCGTCGGCGTTGCTGTTGATGCGGACATAACCAACCCCGTCATTGCCGACGTTAATGATACGCGCATCGACCGGGTTGAAGGATGACCGGTCCACGCCGTAATTAACGGAGGTGCGGCTGAAGCTTTGGCGCTCAGCTACGGCAGTCAATGTGACCGTTTGTGCCGCTCCACCAGGGTTGACGAACTTGACATCCGCAGTGTTGCCTGGCTGCGTCGCAAGCAGGTAACGCGCCTGTTGGTAACGGATCGCAAAGTCAGAAGACTGAACCGCATAAGGCTGGATTTCGCTGATGGCATCGTAAATGGGCATTCCGTTAAATTCCAGAATTTCCGCGCCGACCTGCATCCCCGCCGCCTGCGCGGGGCCGCCATCCACCACGAAGATCGTGATCACACGCCCATCGTCCAACTCGCGGATCGCAAAACCGTATCCACCGGAGGTAGCGTTGGTGAAATCTTCATTGGAATAATCACCGCCATCAAAACTAACATGACCGTCGCGGAAAGCCCAGGTGAAATCACGCAGGGCGAGGTAGAACGCTTCTGCGTCCTTGTCCTTTTCTGCTTGTTCCACGCGCGGTTGAAGTTCAGCATACAAGGCATCCCAGTCGGGAGATTTGCCCTCAATGCCGGTGAAGGCGTATTCCTTGCGAACGATCTCGAACATTTTGTCAAAAGCAACTGTGTACGAATCCGCTGAAAAATCTTTAATTGCAATGTCCTGCGGCTCGTACAAGGTCAAGTCCAGAACGGATTCCTGAAGGAAAGCGAAGGGGGTCTGGTCCAGGTCAATGACTGTGTATCCCTGGGGTAGGTCGCCGACAGGGTCATCTTTTGTAAAGAGCAGACCATCTTCACCAAAACCGACAGGGAACTGTTGAGCGGCATCCTTCGCCCAAACAACGAGTCTTCCACCCACAACCTCATTATTGTTCTCGACATCGGTCTTGATCGACGCCAGATACGAAGGCCAACCCCGCGAGCGGTCATCGCCCTCAGAAAAAGGTCCGCCGTACAGATTGGGCGAATATCCCACCGCAAAGACCTGCACTCCCTGCTCCTCAACCGCATCCTGATCTACATCATTAAATTCTCCGCGTGGCTGGGCGGGCAGGCTCAGATCAAATGTCCCGGAGAGGGTTTCGGCATCGAAGGTCATAAATCCCAACACCTGCGACTCCACGGGAATCTCCCATTCTTCATCGCGGATCACAAAGGCGTGCATATCAACCAACGCCACAGCGTTCTCCACGAAGTATTCGGTCAACACAAAACTATTCGTCACCTGATACGTGCCAGTCAACAGCACAGGCTGATTCGAGCCGCTCTCCGCAATGGGAGCAGGGGTCGCTTCATTCTTTGAAGCACAGCCCACCATCAGGCTGATGATCAGTAAATAACTAAAAATATTAATGAATGTTTTTCTCATTACGGGTCTCCTTCTTTGTTCTTGATTATAACCTTGAGGTTTCAGGCTGTTATAATGTCGGCATGAATGATTGGCAGGAACAACTCAAAAAAGAATTTGAAAAAGCGCAGCAAGCGCGAGTCGCACGGAACGAAGGACAGGCACGAGTCTGCGCACGCCGCGCGGCAGGAATCGCGATTCGGGAATACATGAACCGCAAAGGGATCAAGGTCCCTAGCATGAGCGCCTACGATCTGTTGAACCTGCTTAAGGATGAGACCGATCTTTCCCCCGACCTGCGCCTGATCGTTGACCACATGACAGTGCGCGTCACTGAAGAATTCCAGCTCCCCTTCGATGCAGACCTGATCGCCGAGGCGCGCATTCTGTGCAATGGACTATTAAACAAATAAACCCTGAAGGCCTTCACCTCCAGGGTTTTTTATCTGTTCTGATCGCTTTAGATCGTTCCCCTGCGTCCGAAAAGTGAATACAGCGCCCGCACCAGGGTGATGATCACCAGCATGCCAGAGATCACGCCGCCGAAGACAAAGAACAACCGATGCCAGTCGCGGAGCCGCAATGTGATCTGCTCGCGGTTGGGCATCTGAATGCGTCCGCGCAGGCGTTGCACCATTTCCTTCGGAGGCGAAACCGGTTTCAAAGTCCCGGCCAGATGCGCTTCAAGGAACTGGATATCTTCTTCTGGGGAGTGAGTCTGCTTGCGGTGATTCATTCGTATCTATAACCTGTTATCTTATTTTTTAATCAACGGGGTAAAGGATCATCCCAACCGTACCGGGGCCGAAATTGATGGCGAGGGAGATCGAGAGTTCCGTCATCTCAAATTCTTTGACATTGAAATTCTTGCGGGCTTCCTCGAGCAGGAACTTGCCAGATTCAAGATCGCGCGCATGGACAATACCGAGTGAGACAGGCTTGTCACCGACGAGGTCTTTACCCATTTCGATCACTTTTGCCAGGGCGTTCTTACGCGTGCGGACCTTGTCCACCATTTGGACCAATCCATCCTGCAGGCGCGCGATCGGCTTGACGTTGAGCACCGAGGCGAGGGCGGCAGAGAGCGTACCTACGCGTCCACTGCGGCGGGCATATTCAAGGGTCTCGAGCGTGAGGACAATGTGGATCTTGTCGCGGATCGATTCAAGATACTTAATGATCTCTTCCACGCTTTTTCCTTCGTTCGCCATCTTGCGCGCGGTACGGCACATTAACGATGTGCCCATTGTGCCAGCCTGTGAATCGAACGGGATGATATTGTATTGCCCTTTGAGTTCTTCAGCGGCGGCTACACACGAAGCATAGGTGCCGGAGAGTTTGCTGGTAATGTGGATCGAAAGAATGGTGTCATCTTTCGAGTAATGCTTCTTGTAAAATTCCGCGAATTGATGGGGGGAGGGTTGTGATGTCTTGGGGTGATTCTTGTTCGACCCTACTTCCTTGTAGAAGGCGTCAAAATCCATGTCCACGCCTTGAATGAAAGTCTTCTCCCCAAAATGGATATTGATCGGGACAACCTTGATATCGTATTCTTTCTCCCAGGTGGAAGGGACATCAGCAGCGCCGTCAGTTACGATTCTCAACATGTTTTACTCTCCTTCAAGATTAAGGTTTTGATCTTCCAGTTGGTCTCGAAGTGCCAGAAGAGTGCGGTGATAAAGACTCTTCACAGCGCCTTCGCTTCTACCCATGATCGCGCCGATCTCCGCATTGGACATATTCTCAACGAATTTCAGGATCAGCAGGTTCTGGCGTTCGGATGGCAGCTTGCGGATCATTCGCAACAGCGCATCCTGTTCCTGCGATCGAACCAAATTCCGCTCAGGGTGATCACCCTTGGTCGGCAGGATCGGCAGATCATCCAGCGGGATCTCCTGCTTGCGGCTCCGGTCGCGGTGCCAGTTGGCAACAAGGTTATGAGCAATCCGGTACAACCAGGCAGAAAATGGAACGCCGCGGTCTGTATAGTTCCGAATATGATTCATTGCCCGTTGAAAGACACGCGCAGTTAGGTCTTCCGCATCGTGGGTGTTTCCGGTCCGGTAGTACACATAATTGAATATGCGCTCTACATAGCGTTCATAAAGCAGACCGAAGGATTCACGATCGCCCAGCGAAGCTCGCGAAAGAATTTCCTCTTCGTTGTAGTCCATTTCCGGCAGGGTCAAGATTAAAACCTTACCGGCGGGTTTTCTTAAACAACACCGCCGGATTTGAGAAGTTGCACTGAGTATAACATGCGCAAATGTTGGAAAAAATATTTTCTTTCACAGAACACGTGTGCTATAATGTGAAGTCCCAATAGGAGAACCATGTCATCCAACGTCATTCGCGTCGTGGGCGCGCGCGTCCACAATCTAAAAAATATCACCGTTGAGATCCCTCGGGACAAACTGGTAGTCATCACTGGTTTATCGGGGTCGGGAAAATCGTCACTCGCGTTCGACACCATTTTCGCCGAAGGTCAGCGCCGCTACGTGGAGTCACTCTCGGCGTATGCACGGCAGTTCATCGGTCAAATGGACAAACCCGATGTGGATTACATCGACGGTCTCTCCCCCGCCGTATCCATTGACCAGAAATCGACCAGCCATAATCCACGCTCGACCGTTGGAACCGTGACAGAAATTTACGATTACATGCGTCTATTGTTCGCCCGCGCAGGAATCCCGCACTGTCCCATCTGCGGACGCGAAGTGGTCAAGCAGTCGGCTCAGGAGATCGTGGACAAGGTTGCCAAATTACCCGAAGGTTCGCGTGTTTTGATCCTCGCGCCGCTTGTCCGCGCCCGCAAAGGCACCTACCAAAATGTCTTCGAGGAAATCCGCAAAGCGGGTTTCACCCGCGTGCGTGTGGATGGAAATGTTCACTCGCTGGATGACGAGATCGAACTCGACCGATATAAACAGCACACCATCGAAGCGGTGGTGGACCGCCTTGTCATTTCCAATGAAGGCGAAAAGGAAGAAAGAAAAGCGGCGCTTACCCGCCTGACCGATTCGATCGAAACCGCATTGAAATTTGGCGAAGGCTACCTCACTGTTAATCTGGTGGATAAAAAAGAAGATATTAATTTTTCCGAACATCTGGCCTGCCCCGAACACGGTGTAAGCATCAACGAGGTCGAGCCACGCACATTTTCCTTTAACACACCGCAAGGCGCATGCCCCGACTGCCAGGGACTTGGCTCGAAACTCGAGATCGATCCCCAGCGCATCATCCCTGATGATGGGGTTTCGCTGAACGACGGAGCCATTGTCAGCATGGAGTGGGGTCCGCGTGAAGAAGGCGGCTATTACTGGCAAAGTCTGGTCAACGCATCGAAGGCTTACAAGATCGATCTCGATAAACCCTTCGGCGAATTGACAGACGAGCAAAAGAAAATCATCCTCTACGGCACTGGCGACAAGCAGATCCAAATGACGTATCAGAATGCGAACGGCAGCGAATTCAAATTCTCCCGCGCGTTCGAAGGCGTCATCACCAACCTTGAGCGTCGCTACCGCGAAACCAACTCAGAATACATCCGCGAAAAAATCTCGGAATACATGTCTGACCGCCCCTGCCCAAGCTGCGGCGGAAAGAGACTTAATCCCGCGGCGTTGGCTGTCACCGTGGACGATGTGAACATCGTCGAAGCGAACTCCTGGCCGGTCTCCACCACACTCGAATGGGTGAAGAAGATCTCAGGCAAAAGCTCGCCGCTCACTTCAAAGCAAAAGACGATCGCAGAGCGGGTTATCAAAGAAATCCATGAACGGCTTAATTTTCTGGTCAATGTCGGATTGAACTACCTGACGCTGAATCGCTCTGCCGCGACATTATCCGGCGGCGAGGCGCAGCGCATCAGACTTGCGACGCAGGTTGGATCCCGTTTAGTGGGAGTGCTCTACGTTTTGGATGAGCCCTCGATCGGCTTGCACCCGCGAGACAACTCACGCCTGCTCGATACGCTCAAGGGGCTGCGCGACCTGGGTAACACCGTGCTGGTCGTCGAACATGACGATGAGACCATCCGTGAAGCAGACTGGGTCATTGACCTCGGTCCGGCCGCTGGCGAGCACGGCGGACAGGTCATCGCGGAAGGAACGCCCAAGCAGATCCTGGCGCACCCAAAGTCACTGACAGGACTCTATCTCTCGGGGCGCAAGCAGGTCGCGATCCCGAAAAAGAGGCGTGAAGGAAATGGCAAAGCGCTGAAGATCGTAAATGCGACAGCCAACAACTTGAAGGGCATCGATGTCTCGATCCCGCTTGGAAAGATGGTCTGCATAACGGGCGTTTCAGGCTCGGGCAAGTCCACGTTGATGAGCGACATTTTGTATAACGCGCTTGCCGCGAAGCTGATGTTTGCGCGCACTTCCGCGGGCGAACATGAGACTATTGAAGGCATCGAGCATCTCGACAAGATCATCAACATTGACCAGTCGCCCATTGGACGCACGCCGCGCTCAAACCCCGGTACATACACCGGGCTGTTCGATGAAATTCGCAAACTATTCGCAGAGCTTCCTGAAAGCAAGGTGCGCGGATACAAGCCCGGTCGTTTTTCCTTCAACGTGCACGGCGGACGCTGCGAAGCCTGTCAAGGACAGGGCGAGCTGCGGATCGAGATGCAGTTCCTGCCCGATGTGTATGTGCCGTGTGATGTTTGTCACGGCAAGCGATTCAACCGCGAAACCCTGCAAGTGATGTTCCATGACAAATACTCGATCGCCGACGTGCTCGACATGACCGTCGATCATGCGCTCGAAGAATTCAAGAACTACCCGCCAATGCAGAACAAATTGAGATTGCTGCAAGAAGTAGGCTTGGGATACGTTCGAGTGGGTCAGCCCGCAACCACACTTTCAGGTGGTGAAGCCCAACGGGTAAAACTCTCCAAAGAACTCTCACGCCGCGCCACAGGCCGTACTTTGTATGTTTTGGATGAGCCCAGCGTCGGCTTGCACGCCGCAGACGTCCACAAGTTGATCGAGGTCCTGCAAAGGCTGGTGGACACGGGGAATTCAGTGGTTATCATCGAGCACAACCTCGACATCATCAAGATCGCAGACTGGCTGATCGATCTCGGTCCCGAAGGCGGAGACGGCGGCGGACAATTGATCGCCGAAGGCACGCCTGAGCAGGTGATGAAGGTGAAAGAATCCTACACAGGAAAATACCTGAAAGCACACATGAAGTAGCAAAACGGTCAAAGGTCGAAAGTCAAATATTAACGACTTTCGACCTTTGACTTTCGACCTGCACCATTCCCCACAACCCATATTTTTCAGGTAGAATTATTTTTACACTGCGTCGAATGGGAATCACTGACAAACACGCTCTGTAAAAAAGGAAAACAAATGAACAATAGACCTCCGATTTCATCTTCGCCTTCCAGCAGCATCAATGCCTATCGAAAACGCAGGCAGCGAGGCGGACCCAATATTATTCTTATCATTGCCGGATTGTTGGTACTGGGCGGCATTATTCTGCTCATTGCCTGGTTGGCAGGACCCAGCAAGCCGATCAATGCGCTTTTTGCCACCGAGACCCCCACCCCCACTTTGACCTTCACTCCCACCAGCACTTCCACCCCCACCGCAACGGCAACGGTCACAGAAACCCCCACGATCACGGTTACACCGACCTTCTCCACATCCTTTAACTACACGGTGCAGGATGGCGATTATCTTGCATTGATCGTGGAAAAATACAACCTTGGCGACGACGGCGTGGCATGGATATTACTGCTCAACCCATACGGAGGAGTCTCCGACTCCGGTCTGCCGATCGGTGTGGACCCAGCCACCCAGAACATTATCCCCGGACAGGTCCTTTTGCTGCCTGCACCCGGCGCTCCGCTGCCCACTTCCACCCCGATTCCGTTGGATATCGCTGCCGGCACAAAGCTGGAATACATTGTTCAGTCTGGTGACACCCTGGCAGGAATCGCATCCTTGTATAACAGCACAGAAGAAGCCATTATCGAAGAAAATTCCATTGCCGACCCAAGCAAGATCTTCGTCGGTCAGCTTCTCATCATCCCGGTGAATATCGTTACAGCCACACCCACCCGCCCGCCCACAAGCACTCCCATCACCCCAGGGCCGGGAACCCAGCTTCCCACCGTGACCATTACACCGGTCAATTAGGACTAAAAATGCCCCAGACATTGCCTGGGGCATTTTTTCGCTCATCAATTCACAATTTCACTGGACAAATAAACACCCCTCATGTAAAATAGGGCGCTGTCAAATTGAAAGGCAAGTCACTTTTGGAGAATAACCTTGGCTAACATTACTTCACAAATCAAACGCAATCGTCAGAACGAAAAACGCCGTATTCGTAACCGAAACCTTCGCGGTGCGGCTCGCACTGCTGTTTCTGCAGCCCGCAGCGCTTTTGAAGCGAACGAACCTCAAACCAAAGAAGCTGTGTTGAAGGCGATCAGCGCGCTCGACAAAGCCGCTGAAAAAGGCATCATTCACAAGAACAATGCATCACGTCGTAAGGGACGCTTGATGAAGCGCCTCGCTGCATTCATTGCCGCCCCTCCCGTGGTTGAAGAGCCCGCTCCCAAAAAGAAAAAGAAAGCTTCTTCCTAGTAAGAAGAAAGACTTGCCTTTACAGTAGATCCATCAACGGGAACGCTTTTAGCGCTCCCGTTTTTTTATGGTCTTTCCGCAACACCGATAACAAATCCCCATAGGGGTATAATCCAAAAACCATGTTTCAAAAAGAACAAAAACTCATCGAAGAAAAAATCAAGGACTTCTGCAAAACCAGTGACATTGCCCTGGCAGAACTGAAGTGGCAGCCCATCCCGTTCTCTGGCGAATGGGGTTTTTCCACGTCGTTCTTTCAGACTGCTGCCAATGAAGCAAAACTCGGCAAAGGGAACAAACTCCCGGTGCCGCAAAAAGCCCAGGAGATCGCCGAACAGGTCAAGGCGCAGATCGGGAACGTGGAAGGCATCAGCCGCCTCGAAGCCGTAAAAGGATATCTGAACATTTACTTTAAGACATCTGATTACGCCCGCCGGGTTGTTGACGAGGTCATTTCCAAAGGGGCGAAATTCGGGCAGGGAGATGTGAAGCCTGAAACGGTAATGGTCGAATACGCCCAGCCGAACACGCATCACTCGTTTCATATTGGACATGCGCGCAACACCATCCTCGGCGAGGTCCTTGCACGCCTTGTGGAATTTGCGGGATACAAGACCATCCGCGCCTCCTACCCTGGAGACCTCGGACTAGGCGTGATCACCGTGATGTGGATCTACGACAAACTCTACAAGGGGCAGGAACCCACAGGCGTGCATGAACGCGGACAGTGGCTCTTGAAGTTGTACGTGGAAGCAAATCAATTATTGGAAAAGAAAGAGAACGAAACTCCCGAGCAGACCGCGCAGCGTGAAGCCTACGAAATCGAACGCCGTGAGATGTATCGCAAGTGGGATGCCGGCGATGAATACGTTCGTGAATTGTGGCGCGTGACCCGCGAGTGGAGTTTGGAAGAATTGCGCGAAGTGCTGCGCATGCTCGATGTGAACATGGATGTCTGGTTCTACGAATCTGAAGTGGACGAACCTTCAAAAGTGATCGTGGACGAACTGATCGCCAGAAACATAGCCGATGATGAACGACCGAACGGCGGCGCGGTCATTGTGAAGATCGACGAGAAACTTGGGCTGACCAAAGAGAAGTATCGCACCAACGTCATCCTGCGCCGCGATGGGACAACCCTGTATCTGACAAAAGACCTCGCGCTCGCCAAAGTGAAGTTCGAAAAATACCACGTGGATCGATCGATCTATGTCGTGGACTCGCGTCAGGCGCTGCACTTGCAACAGGCGTTTGCGATCTTAAAGCTATGGGGATTCCCCCAATCTGAGAAGTGCTACCACCTCGGTTATGGATTTGTCAGCCTGCCCGAAGGCGCGATGTCTTCGCGCAAAGGACGGGTTGTGCTTTTTAAAGAAGTTGCCGATGAAGCTGTGAGGCGTGTGCTTTCCTTTGAAACAGAAAAGAGCGCGGATATTCCGGTGGAAGAACGGGAGAAGATCGCTTATCAAATCGGCATGGGCGCGTTGGTCTATTCCATGCTCTGCGTGGACAATAACAAAGACATCATCTTTGATATTAATGAAGCGCTCTCATTTGATGGAAGGACCGGACCTTACATCCAAAACGCCCATGTACGCGCGAACAGCATTTTGCGAAAAGCAGGGACAGGGCTGGTTGAAGGAACTACTTTCAATTACGAGCTCACAAAGCATGAGATCGAGCTCATTGAGCAGCTTTCCCGTTTTCCGCAGGCGGTTCAGCAAGCCGCGGAGGAGTACCGTCCGCTTGTGATGGCCGCATACGCCTACGAGTTGGCAAATACGTTCCACTCTTTCTATCACGCGGTCAATGTGATGCAAACCGAAGATGAAGAGACAAGAAATGCCCGACTGCGGCTTGTCAGCGCCGCAAAACAGGTCATCGCGAACGCGCTCAGGTTGCTGGATATTCAAGCGCCGGATATGATGTGATTTCGGCTCAAGCACGGACCAAATCTTCGGATTTAGTCCGTTTTTTTTGAACATTTTTCGCCTGTTGACATTTCCGGCAAAGGAGGGTTTTCCAAACTGTCACAACAAAAACAGGCTGAAAGTTATCTATACTATTGGCTAATTTTCCTGTTTAATCCAAGATAGTGACCGCACTGGGTAAAAACGAAAAGACCCAAAACCCACCCCGGGGCCTTTCGGACATTGTCCTCTTTGCGGTGCATTGATAGGAGTTTCCTATGCCGATCAAAACCATCATTATGGGCGCCGCAGGGCGCGATTTCCACAACTTCAATACCTTCTTCCGCGGGAACAAGGATTACGAAGTGGTGGCATTTACTGCGACGCAGATCCCTGATATTGAAGGGCGTGTCTATCCCACCGAATTGGCGGGCGCGCAATATCCAAAGGGAATCCCGATCCACGCGGAAGAAGAACTTCTCGACCTGATCAAGAAGTACGGCGCGGAGCAGGTTGTATTCTCGTACAGCGATGTGCCGCATGAATATGTGATGCACAAGGCGAGCATGGTGAATGCTGCCGGCGCAGACTTCCGCATCATGGGCACAAAGAACACCCAGATCAAGAGCACAAAACCTGTCGTTTCGATCAGTGCTGTTCGGACGGGATCAGGCAAAAGCCAGACAACGAGACGCGTATCTCTCATCCTGCAAGAGATGGGATACAAGGTCGCTGCAATTCGCCACCCCATGCCTTATGGAAATCTCGTCGCGCAGGAAGTGCAGCGCTACGCCAATTACGACGATCTCGATGAATACCAATGCACGATCGAAGAACGCGAGGAGTACGAACCTCACATCGACAACGGCGTGATCATCTACGCTGGTGTGGATTACGAAAAGATCA
This sequence comes from Anaerolineales bacterium, assembly GCA_017985935.1. GTDB lineage: Bacteria > Chloroflexota > Anaerolineae > Anaerolineales > Villigracilaceae > Villigracilis. The sequence continues at coordinate 38,356 of JAGNWT010000004.1, forward strand.
TCCGCAAGGCTGAAGCCGAAGCCGATATCATTTTGTGGGATGGCGGTAATAATGACTTCCCGTTCTATGTGCCTGACCTGCAGATCGTGGTCGCCGACCCGCATCGCCCCGGTCATGAATCGACCTACTACCCCGGCGAGACCAATGTCCGCATGGCAGATGTATTTGTCATCAACAAGGTGGATACGGCGGATGCAGAAGCGGTCATCAAAGTGCGCGAGGCGCTCCGCAAGTTGAACCCGAATGCGGTGCAGATCGAAGGCGCTTCCCCCCTCTTTGTAGATGACCCCGATGCCATCTTTGGCAAGCGTGTGTTGGTCGTGGAAGATGGACCGACCCTTACGCATGGTGAAATGGCTTACGGCGCCGGCTATGTTGCGGCACGCCGCTTCGGCGCGAAGGAAATCGTTGACCCGCGTCCGTTTGCAGTTGGCTCGATCGCCAAGACATTTGAGAAGTATCCCAAGACCGGCACGATCCTGCCTGCCATGGGCTACGGCGACAAGCAGACAAAAGAACTCGAAGAAACGATCAACAAATCTGACGTGGATCTGGTCATCATTGGCACGCCCATTGACCTCTCCCGTGTCATCAAGATCAATAAGCCCAGTCAGCGTGTGCGCTACGAACTGCAAGAGATCGGTCAGCCGACGCTCAAAGATGTGTTGATGAAAAAATTTGGTTTGAAGAAGTAGACCTGCAGAATCCAAGGTAACAAAAGGAGTCGGGCGACACGCGTCCCCGACTCCTTTTACCATCATCGCCCACCCGGCCAACAGGCACATTCAATTTCGCGATGGTATGACAGAAAAGCGCAACAACGAGGTTTCGTATGGATTTCCTTGATGTCCGAACCCTGATCATCAACCATATTTTTTCCGCTATTTTGTGCACCATTATGCTGGGGTTTGTCTGGCTGCAAAACCGAAAGCGGATATCCGGACTCGGCTACTGGCTGGCAAACTTCATTCTCTACGCCACTTCCATGGTTCTGATCGCCAGCCGGGGGATCCTCCCTGATTGGCTGTCAATTATCGTTGCAAATGGCATGCTTATCTTGGGCATAATCCTTTTCCTGGCTGGTTTGGCAGAATTTATTGGGGAAAAATATTCGCAAACTCATAATTTCTTTTTACTTGCAGTTTTTATTCTGTTGCATTTTATTTTTACTTTTATAAAACCAGACCTCGGTCTGCGGGCGATCAATATTGGGTTGGCTAGTTTTATCCTCAATGTCCAATCTGTCTGGCTGATCTTCTTCAAGTTGGACGCAGAGAGGCGGCGAATCATGCAGGAAGTTGGGGGAGTCACCATCTTCCTGACCTTGATCAGTCTTGGACGGATCCTTGCCAATATCTTCAACCCGCCTGATGAGAACAATCTGTTCAGCGCCGGCTCCTACGAAGCTGCCATCATGTTGACGTATCAAGTGGTGATCGTGCTGCTTGCATTCAGTCTCGCGATCATGGTAAACAAAAGCCTGCTTGGAAAAATCCAGTTTCAGGAAAAGAAGTATGCCCTGGTGTTTCGTTCATCGCCTTACGCCATCACGGTCACCAGACTCTCCGATGGCAGGATCTTGGATGTCAATGAAGGATTCACCAAGGTCACCGGGTATGAATACTCAGAAGCGGTGGGAAGGACCGTTGGCGAACTGGAACTTTGGGGGCTGGCAGAGGGATGCGAAGCCATCGTCCAGGAGTTGGCACAATTCAAAACCATCAAAAGCCGGGAATATCCTCTGAAGACAAAATCTGGCAGGATCATCACCGGTCTATTCTCCTTCGAGATCATCACACTCCACGATCAACCATGGGTACTCTCCAGCATTGAAGATGTCACTCAGCAAAAACAATTTGAAGCGGAGTTGAAGCTCGCTCACGACAGACTTCAAGCCACATTAGATGCCCTGCCCGATCTTTTATTTGAAGTGGATGTTGATGGAAAGATCCACGGTTTTCATTCGCAGCGCGCAGAAAGGTTCTACCTGCCCTCAACCGCGTTCTTAGGAAAATCCATCCCCGCCTTGCTCCCTGCCGATGCCGCAAAGGTGGTTATGGATTCGATCCAACGAGCCCTGGAGGCGAAAGTGGACTTTGGCGCAGTCTATTCAATTGACATGCCCAACGGCAGACATTGGTATGAACTGTCCACTTCTGTGATGGGTGAGAAAAAACCAGTGGAGCGGCTATTGCTGCTGGTTCGGGATATCACCGAGCGCAAACAAGCTGAGGAAGCATTGTATGTCAATGAGAGACTGTTTCGAGCAATGATCGAAAACGCATCAGACGCGGTCACTCTCCTTGATGCCAGCGGCAGCATAGTTTACGAGAGTCCGTCCAGTGTCCGCATCACCGGGTACGGTATCAATGAACAGATGGGACGGAACGGCTTTGAGGTGATCCATCCCGACGACAAGCACAGGGTTCAGGCTGAGTTTGCGCGCCTTGCACAAGTTCCCGGCGGCACCGCCACCATGGAAATGCGAACACTGCATAAAAAGGGTTATTATCTGAACCTGGACTGCGCAGCCACCAATCTGCTGGACGACCCCACCGTGCGCGCGATCGTCATCAATTTCCACGACATCACCGAGCGCAAGAAACTTCAGGAGCAAGATCGGGAGAGAGTGGCGTTGGAAGAACGCCAACATCTGGCGCGGGACCTGCATGATGCTGTAAGCCAGACTTTGTTCTCTGCCAGCGTCACCGCTGAAATGTTGCTGCAGCAGAAAAAGACCATTTCCCAACGCAGTTTGTGGAAAAATATTTCTTATTTCGCCGAACTTGTAAAAAGCGCTTTAGGCGAAATGCGTATCCTTTTATTGGAACTGCGCCCTGAAGGGCTAACCCATGCCGAACTGCCCGGCCTGTTGGAGCAGTTGGTTGACGCCGCACGGTCTCGCATCGAAGCAGAGATTGAGCTTGAGATCCGTGGGAGCGGCAAACCGCCGGTCGAGGTCAAGATCGCTTTTTACCGCATTGCACAGGAATCCATCAATAACATCATCAAACACGCGAACAGCACCAATATTCAGATACGCCTTGCGAACAGCCCGGATCTCTTACAAATGACGATCGAAGATAACGGCGTGGGCATCCAGGAGACCGAATCGCCGGGTCCGCATCTGGGATTGAACATCATGCGGGAACGTGCAAATGAGACCGGCACAAAACTGGAAATCACAAGCGTGCCCGGTCAGGGTACACGTGTGACCTGTATTTGGGTTCCAGGCAGGGTTTCCGCGTAAATTTTCCGTAAGAAATGCCCAAATCTGGCATAGCGTGCCTATTTGATGATCCTCTTTTTGCTATAATCAAAAAAAGTTTAGATCATCTCTTTTGTCATCGCTAAACAACATGCAAATTTTGTTCGGCGCAGGTTGAGAGCAAAGTTTTGTATTGCGCGGGATTATGGAGCAAAGCTTGTTGCTAAAAATTAAGCAATGGTACGCCCATCATTTTCTTCAAAAAAATGAAGACAGCCGCCTGACCCGCGCTCTGTTATCCATGATCCTGATCTATATTCTGGGGAGTGTGGTACTCCTCGTTATGGATCTGATCTGGGGGAATAGCAGCCTGAACATCTTCATCATTCTCGGCATCTGTTTACAAATCATTCCGCTTTTGCTGGTCCTTCAAGGAAATCTGCCCGCCAGTAGTTTCGCAACAACAACGCTGTATATTGGGTTCACAACGATCTTTGCCACTCTTGGGCAGGGAATACGTGACTATGTGATCATGATCTACCCTGTGATCATCACATTCGCGGGACTCACCATTCGCCAGCGCGGGTTGATCGTTTCCACTTTTCTAACACTACTCTGCCTTGCCTGGCTCATCCTTGGGGAAATGTATGGCTGGTTCATGGTTACCCGACTAGACCTGCCAACCTACTTCGATCTGTTCTTCGTCTTTCTGCTGATCGTGGTGGCGTCCATCACAGTCCGCTTTCTGGTTTCCAATTTGGAAGATCGGCATGAGCAAACACGAAAGGAACTATTGGAGCGCCGGGACATCGAAGCCTCTCTGCTTCACAACCGTCAAAACCTGCAATCGCTGATCGAAAACCTGGATGGGAGCATTTGGGCGGCAGACTCGAATTACCGGCTGATGATCGGAAATTCCCTCTACCACCGCAATGTGAGTGCGGCGATCGGAAGAAAACTGAACGATGGTGAGAACCTAATTGAGTTGGATCTCCCGAAGGACGCTTTGAACGAATGGAAGGGATATTACGACCGGGCGCTGCGGGGAGAAAAATTCACCATCGAAGTGACCACCCGCTTTACATCCGCCCCATTGGTGATCGAGTACCGCTTCAACCCGATCATCGGTGAAGAAGAAAAAATAAGCGGCGTCACCGTTTTTGGCAGGGACATTACTGAACGGAAAAGGGTGGAAGAAGCCCTGCGTGCCAGCAACGAGGATTTCCAAAGATACTTCAATATAAGCACGGTCGGGATGGCAGTCACCGCGCCAGAAAAAGGCTGGGTCGAAGTCAATGACCGCCTGTGCCAGATGCTCGGTTATTCCAAAGAGGAATTAACCCAGTTAACCTGGACTGAGGTGACACATCCCGACGATCTGGACAGCAACCTCATCCTCTTTGAACAATTGATGTCCGGGCAGATCGAATCGTATCAATTGGATAAGCGATACATCTGCAAAGATAAATCGGTGATCTACACGACCGTTTATGTCACCTGTCACCGCACTCCCAACGGACGTGTGCATCACTTGCTTACCTCAGTGATCGATATTTCGAAAAGGAAACTGGCTGAGCAAATGCTCCGGGATAGCGAGGAACGATTCCGTCTGCTATTTGAGACCATGATCCAGGGCGTGGTCTATCAATCCGCCAACGGAGAGATCATCTCTGCCAATCATGCTGCTCAGCGGCTGTTGGGACTCAGTATTGAGCAGATGCAGGGCAGAACTTCCATGGACCCGCGCTGGAAAGCAATCCACGAAGATGGCAGTGATTTTCCCGGGAACGATCACCCCGCCATGGTGGCGCTGCGCACAGGCATGGAAGTGCGTAACAAGATCATGGGAGTGTTCAATCCACTGACCGAAGATTATCGCTGGATCAATGTCCATGCGGTCCCGCAGTTTCGACCCGGGGAATCCATCCCCTATCAGGTTTACGCAACCCTCGACGATATCACCGCTGCCAAACAGGCTGAGGGCGCCTTGAGAGCGAGCGAAAACCGATACCGCCTGCTGGCAGAAAATATTTCAGATGTGATCTGGATTTTGGATGTGAACGAATTTCGCTTCCGATACGTTAGCCCGTCAGTGGAAAGACTGCGCGGCTATACCGCAGAGGAGGTTATGGAACAGGATCTTTCTGCCGCGATCGCTCCGGAATCTTTAAAGAAACTTCAGAATGAACTGGCAGGGCGAATTCAAAAATTCATGGATGGCGAAGAGGGATTTAACACCGATGAAGTGGAGCAGCCCTGCAAAAACGGCACCACCGTTTGGACCGAAGCCACCACCAGCATCCACATCAACCCAACGAATGGACATATCGAGGTATACGGGGTCTCCCGCGACATTACCGAACGCAAAAACGCGGAACAAAAGATGAAGCTTGCTAACTTACAAATGGAAACCCAGATGAAACAAATCCAGGGTCTTCAGATGATCCTGCGCGAGCAATCCATCCGCGACCCGCTGACCAACCTTTATAATCGCCGCTATCTGGATGAAACCCTCATGCGTGAGTTTGAACGGGTCAAACGCGACAAGGGGCATCTAAGCATCATCATTGCCGATATTGATCACTTCAAGAATATCAATGACAGCATGGGGCATCAAGTGGGAGATAAATACCTGATCGCGATCTCCAAGATTTTCGAACGCAAGGCCCGCCAGTCAGATATCGTGTGCAGGTATGGCGGCGAGGAGTTCCTGATCATGATGCCAGATACAGGTGCGGAGGTTGCGAAACAACGAGCAGAAGATATCCGGCGGCTATGCAGCGAAGCAAAATTCACGTATAAACGGAAGTCGGTCATCGCAACACTATCGTTTGGTGTGGCAACCTACCCGGAGCATGGGAACGACCCGCAAGAGATCATTCAAAAGGCTGATGAAGCCCTGTATCGCTCCAAAGCACTGGGGCGAAACTGCGTCACGGTCTGGGCTCGAAACGATAATTGAGTCCGGGTTTCTGACATACAACCTGATTTCCCCTGGCTTCGGACTTCCAAACGGAATCCGAAGCCTTCCCGTTTCTTGACCGGCAACCGGCTATAATTGAAGACCAGTTCTTAAAATAAAGAAAGACAATGAGATAAAAATGTTCATAGATCAGGTAAATATTCAAGTACGATCAGGCAAAGGCGGCGACGGCATGGTGCATTTTCGCCGTGAAAAATTCGTTCCGCTCGGCGGACCCGATGGCGGCGACGGCGGAAAAGGCGGAGACCTCATCCTCGAAGTAAAAGCCACGCTCAACGCGCTCTCTGCGTTTCGACAGAATGAAAAGTTTGCGGCAGAAGACGGTAAGAATGGCGGCGGGTCGCAAATGACCGGTCGCGGCGGAAAAGATCGCATCATCCATGTGCCGCCCGGCACCGTGGTGTTTGACGCGGAAACCGGCGCGCTGCTTGGCGATCTCACCCAACCCGGGCAGCAGCTTTTGGTTTGCAAAGGCGGGCGCGGCGGATTGGGAAACCAGCATTACGCCACATCGCGCAATCAGGCTCCGCGCACGGCGGAACGCGGCGAGCCCTACGAAGAAAAAAAACTGCGGCTCGAACTTAAGTTGATCGCAGATATCGGCATCATCGGGCTGCCCAACGCCGGGAAATCCACCCTGCTTGGCGCGCTGACCAATGCCAAACCCAAGATCGGTGACTATCCCTTTACCACCCTGGAACCAAACCTCGGCGTGGCCAACATTGATGAAGATACCACGGTCGTCCTGGCAGACATCCCCGGGCTGATCGAAGGCGCCGCCGAAGGCGCGGGGCTCGGTCACGACTTCCTGCGGCACATTCAACGCACGCGTGTTCTCATCCACATGGTCGATGGACTCTCCGAAGATCCGCTCGCCGATTACAGCCAGATCAATAGCGAGCTCGCTCTCTTTGACCCGAAGCTGGCCAACAAACCCCAGATCGTGGCTCTCAATAAGATCGATCAACCTGATGTGCAGGAAAGACTCAAAGAGATCAAATCCAAGTTCAAAAAGAAAAAGATCGAGCTGGTCACACTTTCGGCCATGACCCGCACAAATACCCGCGATCTCTTGATCGCCGCATATCAAAAACTGGCCGACATGCCGATCGAAGAAGTGGAAGACACCCTGCCGGTCTATCGTCCCGAAGTGGACCCGAATCAGTTTGAGATCACCCGTGAAGATGACGGCAATTGGCGCATCACAGGGGTTGCGATCGAACGCTCGGCAAGGATGACCTATTTCGAACACGACGGCTCCCTGCGCCGCTTCCAAAAAATGCTCGAAAGGCTCGGCGTGGACAAAGCTCTGCGCGAAGCGGGTATCGAGGAAGGCGACACAGTGTACATTGGCAAATTCGAACTCGAGTGGCAGGACTAAGCAAAAAAGACGACCATGCCAGCAAAGACAAGAAAACCGCCCCGCATTCTTTTCATCGTGCTGATCATTCTTGGCGTGCTGTTGATCGGATTCTTTGGAATGAGAGCCTTACGCGCCTTCAAAAAATTTGACGGTCACCGCCCGCCGCCTCACTCTTCGGGGAAGGTCGAAACCGATGTGGAACTCATTCGCGATTGGATGACAGTGCCTTTCATTTCGAGAATGTATCAGGTGCCGCCAGACATCCTCTTTGAAGCCCTGCAGGTCTCGCCGCCAGATGCGCATGATAAAAGCCTGAAAGCTCTAAACGATGAGTTCTACCCCGATCAAGAAGGATATGTGCTGGAGCTGGTAAAACAAACGATCAGCGCGAACCTCCCTCCGCCGACACCTGCTTCCGCGCCCCCCACAGAGGCTCCGCCGAAAGCGCCCACTCCCTAACTCTCGTCTCGATGTCTGAATTTCTCCTCACACAAGTTATCAATTATGGCACGCCGTTGATCGGGTTGATCCTGTTCCTCGGCGCGCTTGGTTTTCCCGTTGGCGCATCGGTCGTGGTCATCGCGGCTGGAGCTTTCGGTCAACAGGGAATTCTCGATGTGCCCACCGCCGCCCTGCTCGGGTTGATCGGCGCGGTCGCCGGTGACGCGCTCAGCTTTGGCATGGGACATTACGCGAAAGACGCTGTGCAGAGAAGGTTTGGCAAATCTCCTGCATGGAGAAATGCCCGTGTTTCTTTTCAAAAACGCGCGGGGTTGGCAGTGTACCTCACCCGCTGGCTTGTCACTGCGGTTGCCATTCCCACCAATTTGATCGCCGGCGGGAGCGGATACAAGTTCTCGCACTTCATCGCCTACGATCTGGCAGGCGAAATGACATGGATCGCACTGTACGGCGGGCTTGGATATTGGTTCGGCAGTCAGTGGGAACTGGTCTATGATTTCATGAGCAACTTCGGCGGCTTGATCCTTGGTTTGGTGATCTTTGGCTTCGGCATCCGACAGGCATGGAATTGGCAAAAGAGCAAAAAGAATTGACCGTGGTCAACAATAAAAAACACCCCGAAGGGTTTCCTTCGGGGTGTTTTTTATTTTCAAAGCGGCTGGCTTTAGTGGTGATGCCCAGCTTCGTGGACGTGACCATGGTCCAACTCTTCAGAGGTCGGGTCACGCAGAGCGACCACCTTCACATTGAAGTGCAGTTCCACACCCGCCAACGGATGATTGAAATCGAGGCGCACATGGTCGGCATCGAAACTGTCCACGCGGGCATACTGGTTCTGACCTTCTTCATCGGTCACGTTGAGTTCAAGACCTTCTTCGATCTCCATGTCTGCCGGGAACTCATTGCGCGGCACATCCATGAAAGCCTCTTCTTCGAACTCGCCATAGCCATCGGCGGGAGCGACTACCACATCCTTGCTTTCGCCAATCTTCATGCCAATCATTTCGCGCTCCAGCCCGGGCACGATATTCCCGTACCCCGCGAGGAATTGCAAAGGACCTGCATCATCGGAGGAATCCAGAACCTCACCATCCACCGTTAGTTTGTAATCCATGGAAACGACCAAGCCATCCTGTACTGTATCTTTACTCATTTTTCATCCTTTTTTGTAATTGATGCGCCCATTGTACCAGTGAAAAAGACCGATGCATGTTAAATATTTGACATGAAACCGCCTGATGATTCCGAATCCCCCAATTCCCCGATCCCTAATTTATAATCTGCATTATGCGATACGACTTATGCCTTCCGTGGTATTGGGAATATGATGATGTCTTTGTTGGCATGGTGGAAAGAGCCTGCATTGAAGAGGGAATTTCACTCTGGCAGATCAAACCCGATAACCTGCTTGAATCGATCACGGCGCTCTACAAAGGGGTGACCACCTTCAAAACCCTGCTCTATCGCGGGCAGGGCGAAGTCATCTTTGACCCCATTCCACGCTGGGCGCAGGAATTTGGCGCGCGCCGCATCAACCCGCTTGAGGTCTCTGCCTGGTCGGAGGACAAAGCCACCATGCATCTTGAACTCATCGCCAACGGACTGCACACCCCCTACACCATTTTGCTGGCGCCTTTTCTCCAACAACCCGTTGTCCCGCCCATTGACCTGAGCCCGCTCGGAGAGAATTTTGTCATCAAGCCTTCGAACGGAGGCGGCGGCGAAGGGGTGATCATCGGCGCAGGGACAATGAACGAGATCCTGCAGGCGCGCATGGAATTTCCCGAGCAAAAATATTTGATCCAGGCGCATGTCACCCCGCGCACGATCGAAGGCAAGCCCGCGTGGTTCCGCGTGTTTTATGCCAATGGCGAAACATATCCCTGCTGGTGGGATACCAACACGCACGCCTACCAAAATGTCACAGCGGAGGATGAGTCTCAGCATTGCCTGGGCAGTTTGCGGGATATCACGAAGCGCATCGCTTCCATCTGCAAGCTGGATTGGTTTTCGACAGAGATCGCCCTGGCGGATGAATTTATCGTCGTGGATTATGTCAACGATGAGATCGATACCCGTGTCCAATCGCAGGCAGTGGACGGCGTACCCGATGAGATCATGCACGGAATTGCAAACCAACTTGTAAAGATCGCGAAGGAAAATGTATGAAGAAAATACGCGCAAGAGACCTGGGGATCCCATTTGAAGGGAACACAGGCACATACAACGCCATCACAGATGTGCCAGGCGTGACCGTTGGATATGCAACTGTGATCGAAGGACATTCAGCACGGACCGGCGTTACCATTATTCATCCCCGCGGCAAGAGCGACCACACCCCTGTTTATGCAGGGGTGCATTCATTCAACGGCAATGGCGAAATGACAGGCGCGGCGTGGATCGAGGAAGGCGGCTTGCTCGAAGGACCGATCGGGATCACGAACTCACACAGCGTGGGCATTGTGCGTGACACAATCATTGACTGGCAGGTGAAGAATAACGCCATGTACCAGCGCTGGTCACTGCCCGTTGTAGGCGAGACTGCCGATGGGTGGCTGAACGACATGAACAACTTCCATGTGAAGGAACACCATGTCTTCAAAGCGCTGGACTCAGCAACGAGCGGATTGATCGACGAGGGGAATGTCGGCGGCGGCACGGGGATGGTGTGCTACGAATTCAAAGGCGGCACAGGCACTTCGTCGCGAAAACTGCCTGAGAAATTCGGCGGCTGGACGGTGGCCGCCCTGGTGCAATCCAATTTTGGCAGAAGGCATCAGTTCACGTTGGCGGGTGTGCCTGCCGGCAGGCATCTTCAAGATGGGATACTCTGGCCGCCAGATGGTGAAGATCCCTTCGCGCCGGAAAGCGGCTCGCTGATCGTCGTCCTTGCAACTGACGCGCCCCTGCTCCCCCATCAACTCAAGCGAGTGGCAAAGCGCGCAACCCTCGGCATGGCACGGACCGGCAGCATGGGCGGGAACGGTTCAGGAGATATCTTCCTCGCCTTCTCGACCGCCAATCCGCAGGCGGCTTACGGAGACGAGCGGGGAATTTCGAACATCCAGACCCTCTCCAATGACCACATCGATCCGATCCTTGCCTGCGCCGCCCTCGCTACTGAAGAAGCGATCATCAACTCGATGGTGGCGGCAGAGTCCATGAAGGGCAACCGGGATATCCAGGTGACGGCTTTACCGCATGATGAAGTGCAAAATATTTTGAGGAAATATAACAGAGCGAGCAAGTAAAGCCTACAACCGTTCCCCCGCAAGTTGCGTAGATAGCCATAGTTAATTCACAAAGGAGTTCCAATGCCCAATATCCTTGAAGTTCAAAACCTTGTCAAAAATTATGGTGACTTTCGAGCCGTGAAAGGAGTCACTTTCAACATTCAGGAAGGCGAGATCTTCAGCCTGCTTGGTCCCAACGGCGCGGGGAAGACCACGACCATCTCCATGCTGTCCACTTTGTACACGCCCACCTCAGGTGATGCAATCATTGGCGGATATTCGATCACGAAAGACCCCATGGCGGTCCGTGGAGTGATCGGAGTTGTGCCGCAAGACCTTGCGCTTTACGAAGATCTGACCGCCCGCGAAAACCTGATCTTCTGGGGGCAGATGTATAACCTGAGCGGCAAAGCGCTCACTACCCGGGTGGACGAAGTGCTGGAGCAGATCGGGCTGACCGATAAAGCCAAAGACAGGGTCAAAACTTATTCGGGCGGCATGAAGCGCCGGGTCAACATCGGCGTCGGACTGCTTCATAAACCTCGATTGCTTTTCATGGATGAGCCCACCGTGGGCATTGACCCACAATCCCGCCGCGCGATCCTCGACACGGTCAAAGACCTGAACAAACAAGGCATGACCCTGCTCTATACCACGCACTACATGGAAGAAGCCCAGGAACTCTCCGATCGGGTTGGCATCATCGACCACGGAGAGTTGATCGCGATCGGCACGCAAAAAGAACTCACACAGCAGGTAGGGCAGGCAGAAACATTGATCCTGCATATCGGCGAGAATGACGACTCCGATGCGCTCGCCGCTTCGCTCAAAGGGATCCAGGGCGTGCAACAAGCTGAAGGGGTGGAACATGAAGTGTCCATTGTATGTTCTGAAGCCGAAGATGTCCTGGCGGCGGTCGTCACCAAAGCCAACGAGCGCGGAATCAAGATCCGCTCGATCGATATCCGCGAGCCGAATCTCGAAGCGGTATTCCTGCATCTGACAGGCAGAGCGTTGAGGGATTAACCCATGCTCAAAACTTTTCTCATCGGCATTAAAGACTTGCGTCTCGCTTTTCGCGACCGAGCCGCGCTTATTCTCATGCTTGCCGCGCCCTTCGTACTGACCCTTGGGCTGGGTCTGGTCACCGGGCGTTTCAGCGGCAACAACAGCAACGGACTTTCAGATATTCCCGTCATCATCATCAATCTGGATAACGATCAACTTGGTAACGCATTAGTGGATACTTTTCAATCGGCAGACCTTGCAGATCTGGTCGAGCCGGTCATAGAAACAGATGTGAACGCGGCGCGAAAATCCATTGACGAAGACAAAGCCGCAGCGGTCGTCATCATCCCTGAAGGCTTCACAAAAAACATCATGCCGCAGCGTGGAGATTTCACAAATCAAGCTCAAGCGAATGCCGAACCGTTGAAGATCGAGATCTACGCCAACCCATCCCGCTCTACCGGAGCGGGCATCATCAAAGCCATTGTGGATGAATTCCTCAGCCGTGTGGAAGAAGGACGTGTGAGCGGAACAACAACCATCGTTCAACTCATGATCAGCCAGCAGCTCACCCCCGAGCAGGCAGAGGAAGCGGGGCTCGCCATGTCGGAACGGCTGCAAGACTCTTCATCCAATATGACCGATACACTCGCGATCAAACTTAATTCATCCACCTCCAGCGGTGAGCAGGTTGAGTTCGACATTCTGGCATACATCGCCCCGGGCATGGCGTTGATGTTTCTGATGTACACCGTCAGCTATGGCGGGCGCTCGATCCTTGCCGAGAAATCACAAGGCACGTTGCCTCGCTTGCTGGTCACCCCCACCAACTCCACACAAATATTGGGCGGCAAGGTCTTCGGAATTTTTCTTACAGGTGCGGCTCAAATGTTGATCCTCATTGGCGCATCGTCCATGTTCTTTCAACTGAAATGGGGCGACACACTGGGCGTGGTGATGCTCGTGCTCGCGGCGGTCTTCGGCGCAACCGGTTGGGGCATGCTGATCACAGCGCTTGCCCGCACACCAAGTCAGGTGGCGAGTGTGGGATCGGCAGTCATGCTGATCTTCGGTATTCTTGGCGGAAGTTTCATCAGCCTGGATCAAATGCCGCCCCTCGTGCAAACGATCAGCAAGATCACGCCGAACGCCTGGGCATTGGATGGTTTCACGACACTTGGGCTGGGCGGCACCTTGGCGGATCTTTCCGCGCCGATCACTGCCCTGCTTTCGATGGGTCTTGTTTTGTTCCTGGCTTCTGTCCTGCTCTTTGGCAGGAAGAATCTGGCGCAGAAGTAGGGATGTTGATATGAGAAAAATTTTTGCCATCGCATGGAAAGACGCCATTGTCCGATTTGCAAGTTCATCGGAGCTGATCTTCTTCATCATCCTGCCGCTCGTATTCACCTTCCTCGTCTCAGGCGGAACGCCCCCCAAAGAAGGCATCGATGACCGGGTGCGGATCGTGGTCGTGGATCAAGCCAACAGCACGATCTCAAAGGGCATCATCGCTGAACTCGATCGTTCGACCGCGGTCAGAACGGAAGCGTATCCGCTGGCAGAGGCTGAAGATCTACTGGACTCACGAAGAGCGAGCGTTGTTTTGATCCTACCTGCCAATCTGGATATACAGTCCATTCAAGATGGGACCGCGCAAGTGGATTTCCGTCAGCTGCCAAACAATCTGGATGCCACCATCGCAGAACGCTCGGTGCAGACAGCCATCCGGAGTGTGAGCAGCGCCCTGAATGCCGCCAATAACTCCGTCAAAGAAGCGGAGATAAAAAAGCCTTTTGCCTCTGACGCAGAACGGCAGGCATATTTTGATGCTTCACTGGAATTGGCACAATCCATACAAAAAGACTCACCAGAGCGAGTGAATGTCATCGAAGGCTCAACCCCAGATAAGATCGATTACGATCCGCGGGCGAATGCATCGGCTGGACAACTGATCACCTGGGTCTTCATCCCGCTCTTTGGCATCTCTGCCCTGTTCGCCTATGAAAGACAACAAGGGACCTTGCGCCGCATCCTGACCACCCCCACCAGCAAAGCTGTATTTTTGCTCGGCACGATCTCAGGTCAGGTGGTGATGGCGCTCGTGCAGATGTCCTTGCTGATCCTGTTCGCCATCTTCGTGATGAAGTTGAGTTGGGGAAACGATCCGCTCGCGTTGTTTGTCATCCTCACCGCTGCAGCGTTGGCGGCTGGCGCGATCGGCACTTCAATGGGCACATTCATCAAGACAGAAGGTCAAGCCAGTGGATTAAGCATCATGATGGGAATGGTTATGTCGCTTCTTGGAGGATGTTGGTATCCGCTGGAACTATTCCCCTCCGTGGTTCAGAACATTGTCAAGGTCCTTCCCACCACCTGGGCAATGCAAGGGCTGCTCGATCTGGCGCTGCGAGGCGGAGGACTGATGCAGATCCTGCCGGAAACCGGGGTCCTACTTGGTTTCGCAGCAGTGTTCTTCAGCATTGGCGTCATGAGGTTTAGGTACGAATAATTTACAAAAAAAGACAGCGACCGGGAAGTTCGGTCGCTGTCTTTTTTTAATTTCTTCCTACTTTACCATTCCAACTTTTACATTCACATTCAATTTATCGCCGATCTCTTCAAGCGCGTCACTCCAAACATGGAAGTTCAGCTTGGGCGGAACAAGCACAACGCCCTTCATCATGAACAGCGGTGTGCCGCTCATGGGTGCAGGAGCCGAACTGGTATCCATGCTTTCGATGTTGATGCCCTGTGTGGCGAGGTGATGCGAAATATCGTGGATGATCCCTTCGTGGTCTGCGCCTGTAACTTCGATCTCATATGGCAGCCAGCCCGCGTATTTCTTTGAGTCATCCTGGGTTTGCAACAGGGTGATCTGATACCCTTCGCCGCGCAAGCCTTGAAAATCCTGCTCAAGGGCCGCGAACTGCGCATCTGCGATGGTGACGAGCATCAGCATGGCAAATTCGCCGCCCAACCGGGTCATACGGCTGGACTCCACGTTGCCGCCACGATTGGCGATCACGCTGGTAACGCTGTCAACAATTCCAATTTTGTCACGGCCAGTCAAGGTCAATACGATATTCTTCGACATGAGAAGCTCCTGTTCATCGGATCTTGATTGTGAAATGATACACAGAGTATAGCATAAGAGCTAAATTTTTCTACCCTTTTCAAGGTACTCACTGTAGCCGCCTTGATAACCGCTCAGGCTGCCATCTTCGATGACGAGCAATCTCTCCACGGTGCGGTCGAGGAAGTAACGGTCATGCGAAATGACCAGCACCGTACCTTCAAATTCCTCCAGGGCTTGCTCAAGCACTTCGGCAGAAGCGATATCAAGGTTGTTGGTGGGTTCATCCAGCAACAGAAAATTCGCGCCTGAAAGAACCACCAGCGCAAGCTGCAATCGACTGCGCTCGCCACCCGAAAGTTCACCAATCTTCTGCGAGACTTGTTTATAGGTGAAGAGATAATGCAGCAGGAAAGCGGTCGCTCTTGATTCGCTCATTTCACCCGCGTAGCGGACCGCATCCACCACGGTCTGATTGAAATCAAGCGTCTCATGTTCCTGCGCGTAATGCCCAATGGAAATGCTCGGACCGATCTTGATCTCTCCCGTATCAGGCTGTTCCTGCCCGAGGATCATTTTCAGCAGCACAGACTTTCCCGCGCCGTTCGCGCCGATCAACCCGACCCGCTCTCCATGCCAGATGGTTTCGTTGAGATTCGCAAAGACTTGCTTTGAGCCAAAAGATTTTGAAACATCTGCCAGTTCAAGCACTTTATTCGAGCCGCGCCAGCCGCTAAGGCGAAGTTCCATGCGTTTGCGCTCGGTGACGGGTTTCTCGACCTTTTCCATTTTATCCAGCCGCTTTTGCATGGTCTTGGCTTTGGCGGCAAATTTTTCGTTGTCGTAGATCTTACCCCAAATGGCAAAGCGTTTAATGGCGATCTGCATGCGCGTGATCTCATGCTGCTGGGCGCGGAACAATTCCTCCTGCCGCGCGAGCCGCATCTCTTTATCCGCAATGAAAGAGGAATAGTCTCCCTCATACAAGGTCAACTTTCCATCTTCCAACTCTGCAATATGGGTCACAGCCGCATCAAGCAGATAACGATCATGCGAAATGAGCACCACCGTCCCTTCGTACTCGCGGATGAGTTTTTCGAGAAAGACCTTGCCCGGCAGGTCGAGATGATTATCGGGTTCATCAAGCAGAAGAATATCCGGGCGGACCAGAAGCAAGCGCGCCAGCCCAACCAGTTTTTTCTGCCCGCCGCTCAACACCGACAGAGGCTTGGTCAATTCACTTTGAGCGAGTCCCAGCCCAAGCAGGAGTCCGCGCACACGCTCTGGATAGGAGTCTCCGCCGAGGGAGTGATACTCCTCGATCAGCGTGTGCTGCTGTTCAAGCGCGCGCTGCAGTTTACGGTCATCACCATAGACTGCGGGATCACCCAAACTATTTTCCACCCGCTCCAATTCCGCATGGACTTCAGCCACGCGCGGGTTGCCCGCGAGCGCGGCATCAAAAGCTGTCAGCGAAGAATCAAGCTCGGGTTGTTGAGACAGATATCCCGTTGTGATGAGGCGGGCGCGGGTGATGTTCCCGCCCATTTCGGGAGAATGCTCGCCTTCGATCAGTTTGAATAGCGAGGACTTCCCCGCGCCGTTCGCACCGATCAGACCGATCTTCTGCCCGCGCTGGATTTCCCAATTGAGATTTTCAAAGATGCGTTTTGCACCGAGGATCAAAGTGATATTTGCAAGTTGAATTTGGACCATTGTTGTTTTCCGTAGTTAAATTAAAACGCCGCAGAGCAACCTGCGGCGTGTGAAAGTTGACGAGTGCTTTCAGCGTACAGGCGCGATTCCAGAAGGCTCATTGAAAATGAAGCCGCGCACACCGATGATAAGCGGGGATTTGCCTGCACGAAATTCGTAGATCATGGGCGAGATTATAACTGATTTATTCCACTGCGATCAGATCCGCGATGTGATCGATCACCTTCGGACTGCGGACACCACCATACAGTAACAGCGCTGCGACATCTTTATCGAGCCGATCCGCCGCGCCGAGGGCGTTGACCAAAATCTGCAAGATCTTTCCATCGCACATATCAAGCAGGTCAGCAGCGCTGCGCACAGATTCGGGCAGGGTCATTTTTCGATTCCAAATGCGCTCGGTGGTGTCACTGTCGAACACAAAACAGAAAGTATGAAAGAGTTGATGCGCCACATCCAGCACCAGTTGAGATTCCACTTTTGGAGTTGCAGCCTCAAAATAGGTCTCGGCGAATTCCTTCAATTGATTGAAAGAAAATTCGGGATGGTTCTTGACGATCTCATACAATTTGTAGATGACCAGCGGACGCTGAACCGATGGGGTGATGCGGATCTTGTTCGAGGCGAGCAGGTTGGAATATTGCTCAAGTTTGCCTTCGGGCGTGGTCGCCATCGCCACCAGTGGGCGCGGAGGCGCACTCCCCTGTTGTTTCGGCGCGGGCGGATTTTGATTTTGGGTGTTCTTTTTGACCTTGCTCACGCCGGGCAACTTATCGTAAAAAATAAATTTGTCGCACGCACTGACGAGAAACTCTGAACTCGTGCCGGTCACTCCCATGCCTACCACGTTCTTGCCGTAGGAACGAAGCCGATGCACGAGATCGATGAAATCCCTGTCGCCTGTCACAAGCAAGACATGGCTGAAATTATTCTGTTCGCCATGAAGCAATTCCATGATATCGATCACAATGCGGATATCGGCTGCATTTTTTCCACGCCGGCTGTTGACATGGACCAACTCCACGCCGAGGCTCATCAATGCACGCTGCTTCGCCGAAGCTTCAGCCCAGTCTGCATAGGCGCGGCGCAGCACCACCCGACCGAACTGCGAGGCGTTTTGCAGAACCTTCGCCCAATCTACATCAGCGCCTTTACCGAGCGCATCTTCCACACTCATTTCCAGATTGTCGTAATCTATGAATACTGCTACTTGTGCATCCTGTCCCATAGAAGTCTCCCAAATTTTAAAAAAGTATAGCATAGGCAAAACAATCTGTGGCAAAATAAGAACATGACAGAATTATTGCGCACTTTAAGTCAATCGTCCCTGCAGGACTACCATGATTGCCCGCGCCGATTCGAGCTGCGATATCTACAACGGCTGGCGTATCCCGCCATTGAGACCGAGCCCGCGATCGAAAACGAACAACACCAAAAAGAAGGCGAATATTTTCACCGCCTCATCCAACAACACCTGATCGGCATTCCCGCAGGTCAGGTTGCGAGGCTGGCAAACACCGAGAATCTGCAAAGATGGTGGGAGAACTACACCGGCGATAAAGAACTTTCCGGGCTCGGCGATCCCTCAGCCCTGCACACCGAGCTGTCACTTTCTGCGCCGCTCGGAAAATACCGCCTCGTGGCAAAGTATGATCTGATCGCGGTCGGCAGGGATAAGGTCACGATCTTCGATTGGAAGACCTATCGAAAACGTCCAAAGAACGAATGGATGCTCATCCGCTGGCAGACGCGCATCTATCGTGCGCTGCTCGTCCAAGCCGGGATGCACCTCAACGGCGGCAAGCCTTTCACGCCCGAGCAAGTAGAGATGATCTACTGGTACGCAGACTTCCCCGCTGAGCCGGCACGATTCACTTATCAGGCGGATCAATTCAAAAGGGACTGGGATGCCCTCAATAGGCTGGCGGAGGAGATCGCTTCCGCATCCAACTTCCCGCTCACGGATGAAGTCTCGAAGTGCAGTTACTGCCCTTATCGCTCGTACTGCAACCGCGGAGTCCGAGCGGGAGATGCAGCCGATGCTGAACTGGAAACAGAAGCCGAAGAATTATTCGACATCAATTTTGAGCAGGTCGGCGAGATCGCGTTCTAGCGACCGATATACACGCCCAGGTGATTTGCAACAGGGCGTTCACGACCGGGGATGAAGTTGTCGATCGGAGAATTCAACACCATCGGCAGACCATCCGCGCCTTCAATGACCATCGCAGACGAGCCGCCTCCATCAAGATTCATGGCAAACGCAACACCAAGATCCTGCATCAGGTCGGCGAGCTCGGCGAGCGTCGCACCCTGACTATAGAACGGCTGTCTGCCATCCACCACCACTAAATAAATATAACGTCCATTTCGATTCGTCCCAACGGCAGTTCGGGGAGCGATCAATTCATCATCCAGATCCGGGATGATATTGCCGCCCTGGATCAACATGCGGTCACCCGACAAGGCATTAAAGACCTTGTTTGGACGCCGGTTAAAGGTCAGCTCGTTCGCGCGGCTGATATACAGGGTTGGCTCCGGAAAAATATCCTGTAATCCATCCGCATAAATATTTCCACGCGAAGCCGTGAACCCGTTGGGAGTGACCGGGTCTCCTACATGCGGGTAATAATCCGCCAGACTGCGCGACCACCACGGGAAAAACCCATCGCCATTAATGGCGATCTGCACATCGAAATCTTCCAGAAACTGGGTGGTTGTCCGTGCTTTAAGCGGACCTCCCTCGACCTCATCGGGCGGAGTCACCAGAAATTGCAGTTTCCGATCCTTCTTATCGATCACAAGGACATGGGCGACCATCGAATGCGGAAGGTACCGGACCACCCGGTGATAGGTCACGCCGTCCATAATTTTTTCCTTCATTGGCACAGGCGCAGGACGCCCACGGGTGAAAAATGCGTACCCGCCAGTCAGCGCTGCCAGCCCAAACAGAAAAATCAGCAAAATTTTTATCAACTGTTTCTTTTTCATACCTTGATTGTATTGAAATAAGATGAAAGAAAAATAAATATCCTTTCGATATTTAACGAAATCGCCCGCGAAATGCTATTTCGCGGGCGAAGTTTAAGCCTGAAAAAACTACTCAGTGACCAACATCCACTTGGCAAGCCGTCCATGCAATTGACCGACACCCCGCACAATATTCATAAAGATCGTCCAAAGCAGAATCCCGCCGAGCACCCACAAGGGATAACTCCATGTTGGGAGCATTGGGGAGTAGTGGACATTATCGCTAAACATGACACCACCCTGCTGGAAGATTTCCTGTAAGACCGGAACGGCGATCAAAGAAAGTGAAACGCTCAATACGGTAACGATCAAGACGAAGTACACCGTTCCCAGAACGAATTGGATGACCATATAAACCAACATCAGCCAGGTCGCTTTATCGGTCAATAAAGTCTTCAATCTGTCGAACCACTTCATGCCCTGATGTGAGAACAACGGGCGGCGCGGCATTCGTACGCCCAGCAAAGCCTCCACAAGACGCCCCTCGAGCAAAGCAAGTCCGCGCACCGAAAGTAAAAAGAGCAATGCCAGTGGAAAGCCAAAGATAAAGATCAGGAAAGAAATGGAAATGGACAACCCGGTCACTGCCCATGTGAAATAGAAAACACCCGTGATGAAAGCGATGAACATGTACAGCAAAGCGCCCCACGCCCGGGGATCCGTATAGACACCAAAGAACCCACCCACCGCAGAGCGCGGTTTGACCGCCTGCTTCAAAACCGGCGAGGTGCGCCGCTCCACTTCTTTATAAGCCGAGGCGGTCTCTTCTGGTGTACCATACTCAGCGATGATCAACTTCAACGCATCTGCCGAGCCAAGATCAGGATCCTTTTCGCGGGCGGCATCCAACGCAGTGGATAAATGCTCACGCGCATCCGAGATCGCATCCTGCACCAATGCGGGGTCGGCGTCTTTCAATTCAATCTTCAAGGCATTCAGGTATTCTTCGATCGTATTAAACATGGCACTATCCTTTCAAGTTCGCATCCACGAATTTTTTTGTTTGCTTCCAGATATCAACCCATTCTTTCAGGGCATCGCGTCCGCTTTGGGTGATCTTGTAATATCGGCGCGGCGGACCTGAAACAGACGGCTCCACCGTGCTTTCGAGCAGTTCGTTCTCTTCCAGCGAGCGAAGCACAGGGTATAAAGTTCCCTGCTTCATCATCGGAAGGTCGGGAGCGCTATCCTCGAGCATCTTTGCGATCTGATAACCATACATCGGTTCTTTATTCTGGCTCAGTACGCTCAACAACACCAGAGAGGATGTTCCCGAATTCAACTCTTTTTGGAACTTCTTAGTTTGAGCAGAAATATCGCTCATAAAAACTCCTTTCGCCACACAACTTTCTTCTGCCAGAGAACCCGGTGAGCTCACGTTCTTCAACAACACGCTTCTATATCACTTGAGCGTCACCATGAACATGGCAACAAAATCTGCGACAGCATCTTTCTACTATCAATTTACTACTAATAATTTGATAATAGTACGAATCTGATAATACGTCAAGAGCTGAATATAGTTCTCCAGTACTATTTTTGCAAAATAAAAGTCCCGTCTTTCAACGGGACAAATTGCTCGCATACCTTGGGAACTCACCGATTCCCATACTCCAATTTGGGCAAAGACTGCAAATATACCCACACAGCCTTCAACTCTTCATCGCTCATATATTTGAACGAAGTCCAGGGCATGTATTGGGAACGCATTTCCTTGTTAAGCGGAGTCTTCCCTGTTCGAATAGTGTTGATGAAATCCTGCTCGGTCCATGTTGGCAGGGATGAGCCGCCGCCAAAGGTCAGGTTGGGAGCGGGCGGCCAATCGGCAGGGAAGCCGGGAATCACACCCCCAGACATCGTCAACCCGTGACAGACTTTGCAAGACTGAGTCAGATATTCCCCATATTCGGGCGTGATGCCAACTTCCGGCGGGGTCGGACGCGCCGCATTGTGCGGGATCAATTCTGTGGGGATGAAGGTGATTTCCTTTACCAGTGTCATCACGATCCGCCCGACGAAAGAAATCTTGCTAGGCGCCAACTCATTATCCACTGGCTTGGTACTTTTGATGTAAGCAATGACCATGCCAAGGTCTTGATCACTCAGAAAATAGAACTCAGTGGAAGGCATGAATAAAATCCCAGTGCCGTCTTTGCGGACACCATACCGGATGGAACGCACCCAATCAGCATCAGACATGCGGTCTGCGACTCCGCCGTTGCCGGAAGTGAGGTTCGTAGAGATCACCTGCCCGATGGCTGGATCGTCGAGATATACCTTGCCCTCCAGAGACTCGCCGTGGCATCCTTCGCAGCCTCGATACTGAAAGATGCGTTTGCCCAATTCGATCGAATCGGCATCTGTTGGGATATTCACAACATCATCAGGGACATCGTACACACGCGTCAGTCTGGACTGACTTGAAGCGTAAACCACGACAAGCGCAACAGCAGCGATCAGTGCGAATACGCCAAAAATCAAACCAAGCCACTTGAAAAATCTTTTCATGCTCTCCTCCAAACTTTATAAAAGCCCCGCCCTCTCGAAAGAAGGCAGGGCTTTATGATCTACGAATTCACGAAGTTCTTACTTATCCTGGATCTCCGCGGCGCGCAGTGTGTTATTCATCAACATTGCGATGGTCATGGGACCCACGCCGCCGGGGACAGGAGTGATGAAGCCCGCAACTTCCTTGGCCTCTTCGTAATTTACGTCGCCGACGAGTCTCTGAAGCGGCTTGCCGGTCTTCTGGCTGATGGCTTGCGTGCCGTCAGGATTCAATTTCGGAATGCCGTTGATGCCCACGTCAATGACCGCCGCGCCGGGCTTGAGCCAGTCACCGCGAACCATTTCCGCGCGACCGATAGCCGCGATAACAATATCCGCCTGCCGTAAAACACCGGGGATATCCTTCGTGCGTGAGTGAACGACCGTCACTGTGGCATCTTCTTTTACAAGAAGCAACGCTGCGGGCATACCCACAATATTAGAGCGACCCAATACCACCGCGTTCGCGCCCTTAATGGTCACGCCAGCTTCTTTGAGCAGGTAGATACAGCCGTAGGGAGTGCAAGGCACGAACAAAGGTTCGCGGCCTTTTTGAGCAAGACGACCAAGGTTGATCGGAGAAAAGCCATCCACATCTTTTTCAATGCTGATGAGCTGAAGAACACGTTCTTCATCAAGATGCGAAGGCAGGGGAAGCTGAACCAAAATGCCATTGACCTTGGGGTCGGCATTCAATTCCTTGATCAATTTTTCAAGCTCTTCCTGTGAGACATCCGCGGGCACTGGGTGATGATACGAGGTCATACCCAATTCGGCGCAAGCCTTCTGCTTCATCCCCACGTACGCGGCAGAGTCCACGCGGTCACCCACCAACACGGTCGCCAGCCCCGGCTGTGACTTTCCAGCCGCGATACGCGCCGCAACTTTTGCCTTTACATCGTCACGAACCTTCTGCGCAATGGCAGTTCCATCAATGATCTGAGCCGTCATGTTTTGCTCCTTCTTTATTTTTACAGGTCAAATAAGGCCTGCATTGTTTTGTGAATTATCACACGAGCATTATACAATCCGCCCCATAAATCGAGAAGTGACACTTATCCCGACTTCTTTATGGTTTGAGGACGACAAAATTGTCGAAGACCAGATCCACCCCGGGTTGGGTAAAGGTGCCGCCAAGCAAACCAATATCCCCGGATTTCAGAGTGCTGTCTTGCGTGGAAGCGACCGGGAATCCATTTACGTAGAAAGCCAGGGTTTCTCCTACGCAGTCTGCGCGCAGGTGATTTACAGCCAGCCCGGTCTTGATCTCGGGGCTTGTTTGCATTTCGCTCTGCCCCAACAGAGAGGCTTGCCCGCCGGAGAAAATACCGATGCCGTAAAAGCCATCGCTGGATATCATGAAGAAGTAATAATCATTTCCATTGAAGCGGCAGATGAGACCAATGCGGTTCTCGTCCGGACCGCCAAGTTTTCCGGCGTCCACTTCCATACGGACATCGGAAAAATTCCGATGGGGGGTGGTCCAGAAATTGGTATTCAATGCATTGACCAGAACACGATATCCACCCGCGTCATAATCCATGGTGCCTTCTGCAGCAAGCAAACGATCCCAGCCTGTATCGCGGCTTGAAAAATCGTCCTGAAAAAGAACACTGCCAGACGGCACGGATTGATCCTGCGGCGCGGATGCCGTGGGGGTTGCGGTGGAACATGCGGTTGATGCTAAAAGCAAAAGGGAAAAAAGAATGGCGATACGCTTCATGCGGGTGATTTTATCACGGGCAATGAGCGGTTCTATGGGAAATACTTTGCGAGCAATTGTTTTGCGAACAAACCATCCGACCCATCCACATCTGCGTCGCGTACATAGACCAGTTGCTCGTAAGCCGCTTCGCGATTCCCCTGAGCAAGATAGGTCATTGCCAAATGAATATTCGCCGAATAATGATCGGGGTATTTATTCAAGACATCGAGCAGGGTTTGCTCTGCAGTAGCGAACCTGCCCGTGGAAAGATATAACCAGCCCAATGTATCGAGCGTAAACCGATCATCCGGTTTAAGTTCCACAGCCTTCAACGCGGCAGGCAGTCCCAAATCTTCAACATGCACGCCGTTCTCAGCACAAAAAACAGCCAACAGTCTCCAATAAGTTGCTTCGTCTGGTGCGAGCTCAATCGCCTTTTGATAAGCGACCAACGCTTCAGCCAGATCACCGTTCAAAGTGTAGGCGTTGCCAAGCTCTGCCATCCACGCCGGGTTGGAAGGCTCGTACTCTGCAGCCAGCAAATACTCCGCAAGCATCTGCTCATATTTTTGTTGACGATACCAGTACAAGCCGCGTAATGCGCGAACAATGACCGAGGTATGGTCAAGCCGCACGGCCTGATCCAGTTCCACGCGTCCATCCCGACCGAGTTGCTGTTTCGCTTCGCCAAGCCAGGCCCAAGCCTCGGCACTTTCTGCGTCAGCCTGCACTGCAGACTCGAACGCCAAAAAAGATAATTCCCAATCCTGCACCAACCCCAATGCGCGTCCAATGGTCACCATCTGCGAAGATCGGTCAGGTTGAGTAGCGGAAACATTCAAAGCGGCGCGCATGGTTTGGACAGCAGGATCAAACTCCGGGTCCAGGGAAGATGCGCGCATCAAATGAGGAAGAGACTGCCCAGGCTCAAAGAGACTCAATAAGAGTCCGAGCCGGTAGTGGGCGTAGGGATCCCCATCATCAAGCCTAAGCTGCGCTTCAAGCGCTTTTTGCTCGGCAGTCCAATCCTTTTGCTGCCCGTGGATATGCGCCAGAAGTTTGTAGGCAAGGGAAAGCTGGCTTGCTTCCAACGCCCGAATCGCCGAGGATGTGTCGCCGACCCCGTAATAGGAATAACCCAAAAGCATGGAACCTTGGGGAGAAAGAGCCGGCGCCCGCCCAAAAAAGTCGATCGCATCTTCGGCACGGCCAAGGTTCGCGGCGGAGATGCCTGCTTTTTCCCACAGATCATCACGCCAGGGAAGCATCCGCGCAGATTTTTCATAAGACTCAACAGAAGCGGCGTAATTGCCTGCCTGAAATTCATGTTCTGCGCGCTCAAGTTCGGCATACCCTGTGAGCACGATCGGAATCAAAAGGGCGGCAGCCAACACAAGGATCGTGGCCGGGACAATCAACTTTTTATAAACCATTATGAAGACCATTATACGTGATGGTCACCAATTTTTTTTCAAGTGGAAGTATAATCATGCCTGCATGAGCGCATTCTCAAGTTTGATCCTTACTCAACTAACTGTGCCTCCAGGGGATCTGATCTATTACATTGTGCTGGTGTTCGCGGTAGCCAGTGCACTTCAATCTGCATTCAACCACTGGCGGACAAGTGAATTCCCACAGGCGCGGCGCGCGTTCGTGGGACTCGGTATTTTAATGATCGCGCAGGTGGTGATGTTCGTGTTCAGCGGACTTGGCTGGCAGCACATCATCGACCCCACTTCGGTCCTGCCGCCCATGGACCGGGCATTTATCATCTTTGGAATTATCTGGATCACCTGGCTGTATGGTTTCCCTGAACCCAGCCGTGCGGCAGATGCAGCAGCATCCCTGCTGAGCCTTCTGGTGCTGGCGGCCTTGGGATTAAGCCTTCTCACCTGGCAGCCGCAACTTTCTGTCACCACTTACAACCAGACCACCGACGATTTTTACTGGCAGGTAGGCTCGCTCACAATTTTGCTTGGCGGAATGGCGATCTTGCTAATCCGCAAGCCGGATGGAATGTGGAACGGGGTCACGATCCTTGCACTTGGCGGGTTGGGGCACATGGGACACATGCTATATCAAGTCAACGGTAATTATTCCGGCTTGATCCGCCTCGCATACATGGCGGCTTACCCCATTTTGCTTACACTCCCCCAACGTTTCTCAATTCCTGCGCCGGCTTCTGCCCCGGTTCAGCGGGCTACAGTCTCCAAGACCGAGGCAACACTCGAACGCCGCAGATACAGCACCGACCCAAAGACATTCCATGCTTTGCTCGCTCTCGCAGCAGAGTCGAATCCCACCAAAGTAAGCCAGGCGATCACCCGCGCCATTGCGCAAACCCTGCTCTCAGACCTGTGCTTCATGATCTACCTGACCGATAATAACAACCAGATGGTGATCGCAGGCGGCTACGACCTGATCCGCGAGGACAACCTGGAAGGCGGTGCGCTCAGCAAGAATTCCATCCCCATGCTGGCAAACTCCCTTCAGCGCGGGCGTCCCCTGCGGATGCCTGCCAGCAGCACCTCGGCAGATATCAAAGGGCTGGCAGAGATCCTCGGTCTGACAAACCCCGGTCATTTATTGAGCGTGCCGATCTTGACCCCCGACAAAGAATCTCTGGGCGGTCTGCTTTTACTCTCTCCATATTCCGACCGCACGTGGACCGCTGAAGACCAAGCTTTCCTTGCCAGTATTGCAACCGCTCTGGTGCCCATCATCAAGCGCAGCCAGAAGATCAATAAATTGGAATCGCAAAGCGACCATGCGATGTCGCAGGTTGTGAGCCTTGAACAGCGTGTATACGACCTGACACAACAGTTGGAAGCGGCACGCGCGGAAGGTCAAAAGGGCGGCACAAAAGAAATCTCTTCGCTCATGGCTGCCCAGGAAGAATCCCAGCGCATCATCGAACAATTGCAAGCGGAGAACGCGGAACTGCGAACTGGCAAGGCTTCAGAAGCCGGCGCTTCCACACAGGTTGAAAAAGAACTGAAAGCCACTCTGCAAGAATTGGCACATTTACAGAATCAGCTTGCTGAAGCCAACATAAAGGCACACGAGATCGAAAAGGGGCATGTCAGTGTGAAGAGCTCAGAGCAGGCTGAAGTGATCGCCTCCATTTCACAGGAACTGCGCCAACCTCTATCCTCGATCGTCGGGTACACCGATCTGCTGCTTGGCGAGTCGGTGGGAATCCTCGGCGCTTTGCAGCGCAAGTTCGTGGAGCGCATCAAAGCCTCGACAGAGCGGATCCACAACCTGACCGATGACATGATCCAGATCACGACCCTCGAAGCCGGGTTGAACGATCTCAAGCCCGAGTCGGTGGACTTGAACACGATCATCGACAATGCCATGACATACACAAGTACTCAGGTGCGCGAGAAGAATATCTCCATGCACCTTGAACTGCCGAAACAACTTGAAACCATTCAAGCAGATCGTGAAGCCTTGCAGCAGATCCTCATTCATTTGCTGCAAAACGCAGGGGCGGCAACTCCTTTCGAAGGCACGGTCAGGCTGACGGTCCAGAAACGAACGGAAGAGAATATGGATTACATCCTCATCCAGGTGGCAGACACCGGTATGGGAATCGCATCCGAAGATCTTCCGCGTGTGTTCACCCGCCTCTATCGGGCAGACAATGTCCTTATCCAGGGCGTGGGAGATACAGGCGTTGGGTTATCCATTGCGAAAGCGCTCACCGAGGCTCAGCATGGACGCATCTGGGTCGAAAGCGAACACGGGGTCGGCTCAACATTTAGCGTGCTCCTGCCCATTGCCGGCGGGGCTTCTCTGGATAAGAAAACCCAACCCAAGGGAAATAAATAATGCGAGGAGTGCGCGAGTTCGGAAACGCGCTGGTGATCGCCCTGATTTCCATCGGATTAATGGTGGGGGCTTTATCCATTTCACTGGTGGAATTCGTTCCCGAGTCAACGCCCACCGCCACAGACGTTATTCTTCCCACCCCCGAACCCCTCACAGCAACTCCCACGTTCCCGCCTACCCCAACCTCCACGATCGGGCTTGAGTCTCCGACTGCCACCGCCACCGAGACATTCGTCAACACGGCCACGCCGCCGCCTTTATGCCCGCCTCCGACCGGGTGGACAAATCAGATCACGATCCAGGCGGGCGACACCATTCAAGTGCTCGCGGAGCGCTACCGGGTCACTACTGACGCGATCCGCAGTGCGAACTGCCTGCCGAGCGATACCCTCTTTGTCGGTACCAAGTTATACGTCCCGCCTGCCGCCACCAGCACCGTGGCAGTTTGTGTGCCCGGCTCCATCAATTGGTCGAGGTCCTACATCGTCAAGGCTGGCAACACGATCTATTCCATTGCCACGAATTACTTCACCACTGCAGACACCCTAAAAAGAGTAAACTGCAAGGACAGCGATTATATTTATCCTGGTGAGTTGCTTTGGGTTCCCTTCGTTCCTGCCACACGCACACCCTTCCCCACTGCAATTACAGTGATCCCCAGTTTTGCTCCGTCAACACCCACCAGCCTGCCCTACACACTGACCGCTCCGCCCACCTTCACGCCTGTGCCGCCATCGCCCACAACCGCGCCCACAGCCACAGACGTTCCATTCACCTTTACACCCAGCCCGACCGCCATCGTCCCGTAACGGTCAACGCGAATTTGAACGAACAGAGATCACGCTCGTCTTCGCGCCTTGCCAACCTCCTTATGACAACATCCAAGCCATTCATCGTTCTGTTCTTCATTTCCGCATTCTTTTTGACTGCCTGCGGCGCTACCACTCAGGCGTCGGTTTCAGAGCCGCTGCCTTTTATTCTGATCACTTCTGCGCCAAATCCGTCCCCCACGCCCACGCCTTTTCAACCAGCTTTATACACGCCCACGCAGCCTTCGCTGTTATCGTACAGCCAAAGCACGCCCACTCCCGGACAGATCCTCCCGACCGAAACCCCATCGCCGACCCCAGTCCCTGCGATCGATCCATCGCCAACCGTGGACTTTAATCAACTGTTCCCAACCATCGCAGCGCCGCCAGCCGCTGAGCAATTGGCGGTCAACCCCACCTCCCTCCCGCCGCTCACCAGCAACGAGACCATTAACTTCCTGCTCATCGGGTCAGACAAAAGACCGGGAGCTTCATACCGCACAGACACCCTCCTAATTGCCATCGTCTGGCCCAAGGATGGACAAGTCTCGCTCATCTCCATCCCGCGCGACTTGTGGGTTTATATTCCCACCGTGGGCATGCAGCGGGTAAACACCGCCTACCAAAGCGGAGAACTGAACGGCTACGCCGGGGGCGGACCGGGCTTACTAAAAGACACCATAACGTACAATCTGGGCATCCGCATTGATCACACCGCAATGGTGGACTTTGACGGATTCCGCCGCATCGTGGATACCCTTGGGGGGGTCGAAGTCCCCGTCGCGTGTGCCTACACCGACTGGCGGTTGATAGACCCGAGTTACGACCCTGAAAATGAAGACAACTGGTGGCTGTTCACCGTGGGTCCGGGGCAGGTTCACATGGATGGAGACCTCGCCCTTTGGTACGCGCGCTCACGGTCAAAATCCAGCGACTTCGACCGCGGTCGCCGCCAGCAGGAAGTGATCCGCACCATCTTCGACAAAGCGCTGCGCTCCGATACCTTTAGCAAGATTCCCCAGCTTTATAACGACTTCTCCAGCACCATCATCACCGACCTGGGCTTGGCAGACCTGCTGCTCATGTCGCCCTACGCGGTCAATTTCACCAACGCCAATATTCGAGGCTACTACATTCGCCCTCCCTACGTCAGCCCGTGGACCACGCCCGGCGGCGCGGCGGTTCTTCTGCCAAACGACACAGAACTCAAGCAAATGCTGGTCGAAGCCACCACCCTCTCGCTATACGCTGTGGAACGAAAAACCATCAAGGTGGATGTGCAAAACGGTACCAATTCCGACACTTGGGATGCCCTGGCCGCCTCAAGACTTAATTACGCCGGTTTCCAGACCACCATATCGAATGCCGACCGCCGTGACTATGCCTCCTCCATTATTGTAGACTTTACCCCCGGGCAGGATCCAAATCAACAACAGACGATCCTTTCCTCCCTCAACCTGTCCACAGCGACCATACTTTCTCTACCCGACGCAAACAGCCCCGTTCAATACCGGGTCATCCTCGGTTATGACTACGTTCCCTGCTTCAAACCGCAAGACCTGTCGCACTAGAATTATTGCGAATTTACAATATTCAGTAGTTGACAACCATTCTCACATTCGCTAAACTATACGAAAAGACTATGCGCTACCCGCAGCAAGAAGCGAGGAATACACACTATGGCAAAAACATCTGATTCCGCCCACTTTACTACCAAGACCCTGCTCCCCACCGCCATCAACGGTTGGGAGAAATATATGCTCGATCAGGGACGCTCCCCAAACACCGTGAAAGCCTTCCTTTCGGATGTGCGCCTGCTCACCCAGTTCCTCGCCCCCGATCTGCCTATTGGCAACATCACCACCGAAGAACTTAACCGCTTCTTCACATGGATGGAAAAGGAGCGCGGCATTCCCTGCAGCCCCAAGACCCTCTCACGCCGCATCACCTCGATCAAATCCTTCTTCCGCTGGCTGCACCAATACGGCACCCTGTCCATCGACCCGGCGGAAAAAGTCCTGCAGCGCTCCGCCATCAGCCCGCTGCCCCAGGTGCTGACCAATGACGAGTACGAAGCCGTGCTATTGGCCGCCGACCGTCACCGGCGCGACACCAAACCCGACGCGCGTTATTACACACTGATCTACCTGCTTCTCACCACGGGCATCAAAAAGAGCGAGTGCCTCGGCATCCACATCAACCATGTGGACCTTGAAGCCAAGAACGGACCGCACCTCTTTATCCGCTACGCCAGCCCTGCAAACCGTTACAAGGAGCGCAAGATCGATCTGGACGAAGATTGGATCACCGCCTATCAGGAATATCTCGCGCAATACAATCCCGTGGACCAAGTCTTCGCTTGGTCGCCCCGCCGACTGGAATATCTGCTTGAAGACATCGGCAATGAAGCCAGCCTCTCCAAGCACCTGTCATTCGACATGTGCCGCTGGACCTGCGCCCTGCGTGATTATCAATCAGGCATGGAGACAGACAAAGTTCGCCAAAAACTCGGCGTGTCCAAGATCCAATGGCGTGAGTTATTCATCAAGCTCAGGCAATTGAATGGAGAAATCAAATAAAAAAATCCCGTCCAATGGACGGGATTTTTTTATCAGGGAATGATCTTCTCAGGCGGACGTATGACAGAGAAGTAGATCACATTTCTTGTCGCACTCGTCAATCGATACGGATGCGCGGGGCGATAGCCCGGCACCCAAACGATCTCGCCTCCCATGCTCAACAGCGGCCAACGCGCACGCGCTCTTTGAGGCATTTTCTCGTTTACCATGAAGTCGGAAAGTTTCTGGGCGTGACCATCCATGCCCAACGGGGCGAAGTGGTCTCCCTGATGGCGGATTTTGAGCGTGAGCGGCAAGGGAAGCGAATCCGCATCCAACCAAACCTGAAAGGGATCGTCGTTCCTCTCAGCCTGCTCCCAAGCCAGGGCAGGGATGCGCCAGCGCTCGCAGGCGAATTTCCACCCACCGGCAAGATCTGTCTGCCCGGGGATATCCAATGCAACTGGATTATCGTCGATCATTTGCGGCCAGATATTAAATGGGATCTGCGCGTTCTGGGTACACACAAAAACATGATGGGCTTCTCGAAATACACGCACGCCGCCTTTCAGATCCACCCTGGCAGATTGGGCAGTGCCATTGACCAAATTGGTTGCGCGCTCCAACAAGGCAAAGTTCACCTCTAGCCCGGGCTGAAGGGAATGTATGGCGTGTTTGATCAAGTTTCGTTGAAGCCCGACCGAATAACGCGACAACAGAAAAGCATCGAAGGTGACGGTCTCTTTATTGACGTCGGTCACAGATTCCCGCCAGGCAGTCTCCAGCATATCCATCAAAAAGGCATAATCCCCTTTGAGCGATTGCGACATGCGAAACACGGCATCGCGAAATTTCGGATTGTATGATTCCAGGTTGGGGATCAGCAAATGGCGGATGCGGTTGCGTTGAAAGTTAAGGGAGTCGTTGCTCGAGTCGTAATGCGGACGCAAACCGTTCGAAGCGCAATGGATAACCGTCTCTTCGCGCCACATATCCAACAAGGGACGCACAACCGGAATATTCGGGTCGAAGGATTTGATGATCGAACGATACGACATGCCCTTCAGACCATTAAGCCCGCTGCCTCGCAAAAAGTGCATGAGCACGGTCTCAACTTGATCGTCTGCGGTATGTCCCACCGCCACCGCCTGGGCATTCCTTTCACGCGCAAGATCGAACATGAAACGATAACGTAAATTCCTTGCAGCTTCTTCAATGGAGATCTTTTCCTGGTCGGCATGGGCGCGCACATCCGCCCCTTTGATGACACATCCCAGCATCAGCCGGGTGGCGGTCTTCTCCACCATGCGCGCATCCTGCCCGGACTCAAGCCGAAGTTGGTGATCAAAATGAGCCACAAGGATCGAGTATCCGGCAGACTTCAACACATCCATCAAGCACAGGCTATCCGGTCCGCCAGAGACACCAACGATGATCGGGCGGTCCTTGACCAGACCGCACTCGTCACTCAAGATCGTTTCAATATTTACCGACATGATCGCAGACTAGATCTGGTAAAGCTCAACCAACACCCCGCCCGTGGACTCGGGGTGGATAAAGGCGTATTTCTTTCCATCTGCCGATGTGCGGGGGGATTCGTTGATCAAGCGGACATTCTTCGCTTTCAACTGGGTCATCATGCCCTCGATGTCATCCACTTCGAGGCAGAGGTGATGCATGCCCTGTCCGCGTTTGGCAAGGTACTTGGCGATCCCCGAGTCGGCGGTGGTCGGCATCACGAGTTCAACTTCTGCGCCGGCAACCGGCAAAAAAGCCACCTGTGATTGTTCAGCAGGGACATCGCGCAGTTCGTGCAGTTCAATTCCAAGCGCATCGCGCCAGAACGAAAGGGATTTTTCCATATCTTCCACAACAACAGCAACATGGTTGAGAGCAGTGATTTTTGGCATGTTTCCTCAAAAGCATTCTTGAATTTTCTTTGATTTTACTCCGCTTCCGCTTTGCCTGTGTTGTGGTTGCAATGCGGAATATTGCCTGAATAAAAGACAGGCCATGCTTGCTCAAGGCATGACCTGTCAGAGAAAAGGAGCCCCCCAGCCACTGCATGGCTACAAGGATTGGATCTTCAACCACAGCCCGGGCACGCGGCTGATCTTGCCCCAGGCAGAGAGACTGGCGCGGCGGCTGAAGACGTCATAATCATGTTTTTCAATATCGTCCAAAATCCCCTGGTAGAAAACGGATGCCGCACCGATGGCTAATTGCCCTTCGCGCTGAAGCATCTTCACGCCCTCCCAGGATTCTTTGTAAAGGGTGCGGGTGCGGTCGATCTGGAAGCGCATGAAATTGCGCCAGTTATCAGTGACACGACCTTCGGCAATATCCGCTTCGTTAATGCCGTAGAAGACAAGTTCCTCACGCGGAAGGTAAAGCCGCCCGTTGCGGTAATCCTCACCCACATCGCGCAGGATGTTCGTCATTTGCAGGGCAACGCCAAGTTTGATGGCGTACGGCACCGCCTCGTGACTCTTGAAACCAACAATGTACATGCTCATCAACCCCACCGTCGAAGCGACTCCGTAACAATAAGTGGCAAGGTCTTCGAAGGTCTGGTAACGGGTCTGGGAAAGGTCGCGGGCTACGCCGTCGATCAATTGCAAGGCGTAGTGGCGCGGGATGTGGTAACGGGTAAGTGTATCTGCCCATGCGGCAGCGACCAGGTCATCGGTCGAGGCGGATGCGGTCTGTACTACGTTGCGCCAGTAATTGAGTTCAAAATCCCGATCCTTCTTCAATTCAACTTCATCCACAATATCATCCACGGTGCGGCAGAAGGCGTAAAGCGCGCGCGCAGCGGAGCGTTTTTCTTCGGGCAAAAGACCGGAAGCAAAGTGAAAGGATTTGCTGTGCGCGGAAGTGATGACCTCAGCCTCTTTGTAAGCTTTCTGAAGCGAGGCATCGCCAGCCCAATATGAAAAGAACGGTCGGGTGGCGGGATGATGGATTTGCCCGGCGAGAGCAAGAAGTTGGTTTTCCCAGTTGGCTTGTACCTGCATGGTGATCTCCTTTGGTAAATATTCTCGAGTCAACTAGTCTTATTTTACAGGTTTTATTTATTTTGTCAATATTTTGTAAAGATATAATTTAATAAAACCTTGACAAATACTGTGCATAGTATATAATGATTTATACGTTTAGGATAAAAATAAGGAGAAATTATGCAAAAACAAACCGCTTTGGTAATTGGCGCAGGCATCGGAGGGATTGCCACCGCCGCCAGACTTGCTAAAAATGGATACGAAGTAACCGTGATCGAGAAGGAAGGCACCCCGGGAGGGCGCTGCAACCAGATCATTCGTGACGGTCACCGCTTTGATATTGGACCGACCCTGTTCCTGATGCCTGAGGTGTGGGAGGAAACTTTTGCCGCTCTGGGTGAAAAGCTCAGCGATCATCTTGACCTGCGCCGTATTGACCCGACCTACAAGGTACGTTTCGATGACGGGCTCGAGTTGGAGTTGACCTCCAACATTGGCGACATGCAAACTCAATTGGAGAAAGTTGAAAAGACCGCATTCACGGGCTTTCTCAATTACATCGCCGAGGGCAGCAAGCACTACAAGATCTCGCTTGAGAAGTTCGTGGGGCGAAATTTCTACAGCATCTTTGAATATCTCAGCCTGGGCAATTTACCGTTGATCTTCCAGCTTAAGGCATTGGGCAAACACTACAAGAACACCAGCCGCTTCTTCAAGGATGAACGCCTGAAAGCCGCTTTCACTTTCCAAAACATGTATCTGGGACTCAGCCCCTACGACGCTCCCGCCACCTACTCCCTGCTGCAATACACAGAACTTGCTGAAGGCGTGTGGTACCCAATGGGCGGAATGTACGCGGGCATTCAAGCGTTGACCAAAATCGCAGAGAAGCTCGGCGTGAAATTCATCTACGAATCGCCTGTGAAGAAACTGAAGGTCGATGGCGCAAAAGTGACGGGCGTGGAATTGCAGGACGGACGTGAATTGACTGCCGATATCTTTGTCGGCAATGCGGACCTGCCATACATTTACGACCAGCTCCTGCCCGACCGTGCGGCAGCGAAGCGACTCACCGAAGACAAACTCTACACCTGCTCCACCATCATGTTCTACTGGGGTGTGGATAAAGAGTACCCGCAGATCGCGCATCACAACGTATTCCTCGGCGGTGACTACAAGGCATCCTTCGACCAGATCTTCAACGATCACACCCTGCCTGAAGTACCTTCGTTCTACGTCCACGCGCCCAAGCGCACCGACCCCGCTGCAGGTCCCGCCGGACAAGATACCCTTTATGTGCTCGTCCCTGTGGGGCATCTCGATGCACGCACCCATCAAGATTGGGACGCGTTGGTCAAGCGCGCCCGCCAAACCGTGCTGGACAGACTCGGCAAGGAAATGGGAGTCACAGATCTCGAAGCACATCTCAAGTTTGAGATCGTGTACCAGCCCAAGGTGTGGAAGGAACGCTTCAATCTGGTCAACGGCTCGGCGTTCGGCTTGAGCCACAACTTCTGGCAGGTGGGGTACCTCCGCCCGCACAATCGTCACAAGAAGTATAAGAACCTGTACTTTGCAGGCGCATCCACCCACCCCGGCACCGGTTTACCCATCGTTTTGCTCTCTGCCCGCCTGACCACCGAACGCATCCTCAAGGAAGTCAAAGCCGCGCAGGTAAAAAACTATAAGCTTGAAAAAGCCTCGGCAAACGTGTGATTTTTTCAAATAAACAGGTACAATATCTGCACAAAACCTTTGCGCTTAAAATAATCGACTGTACCTGGGAGTACTCATGTCACTTAGCAAGCATCCATCCTTTAACCTGAAAGCAGTTCTACGCGAAACAAATATCGCGGCAGATACGCTTCGCGCGTGGGAAAGACGCTACGGCCTTCCCCTTCCGCAACGCACCGCGGGCGGGCACCGTCTTTACTCAGAATACGACATCGAAACCATCCGATGGTTGATCGCGAGACAGGCTGAAGGGCTGACGATCTCCCGCGCTGTGGATCTGTGGAACGGTCAGATCGAATCGGGCGTGGACCCGCTCGCGGGTCACTCCCCTTCCACAGCTCACTCCTTGCAAATGGTTCCTGCCATTTATTCTCCCGTGGACACAAACCTCGACGCCCTGCGCGCCGAGTGGATTCAAGCCTGCATGAACTTCGATGAAGCAACAGCCGAGCAGGTTTTGAATCACGCTTTTTCGGTTTTCCCGGTGGAAGCGGTCTGCATGGAAATTCTGCAAAAGGGTCTCTCGGAATTCGGCGGGCTGTGGTACGAGAACCGCGCTTCGGTACAGCAGGAGCATTTTGCTTCAGGGCTTGCCATGCGCCGTCTCGACTCGCTGTTGAGCGGAGCGCCCGTCCCGACCCGAAATCAAACCGTGCTGGTGGGCTGCCCGTCCAATGAGTGGCACACCTTCACGCCTTTACATCTATCCCTGCTTCTGCGTCGCCGCGGAATGAATGTGATCCACCTTGGCGCGAACGTGCCTGTGGAGCAATTTGAAGAGACCGTCACCGCTGTGCGTGCCAGCATGGTTGTGCTCGTCGCGCAAACCCTGACCACCGCCGCTGCTTTGCAGGTCACCGCCAAGGCATTGTCTGGGCTGGGCATTCCTGTCGGCTACGGCGGACGGATCTTCAACCTGCACCCCAATCTCGCAGAGCACATCCCCGGCTTTTACCTCGGAGACTCTCTGCCCGCTTCTGTCAATACCATTGAAAATCTTTTGAAGAGCAAGGTCAAACTTAACGACACAAAATCGATCTCGGAAGAATACGTCGCGGCGCATCAGGCATTCACTTCAAAACGGATCCACATTGAAAGCACCATCAAAGAGATGATCCCTGTCTCCGTGCATTCGGAAGGATTCGACACGGGTATTCAATTCCTTGGCAACAATATCGCCGCTGCCCTCCAACTCGGAAACATGGAACACGTCACGATGGAGATGGAATGGGTCAAGGTCCTTCTGCGGTCGTACCAACGTCCGCCCAGTGAACTGGCGAACTTCATGAACAGCTATTCACAGGCGGTTGACAAGCACATCAATGGTCAGGGTAACCCGATCAAGAACTGGCTGAAAGAACAAGCCTCGAACGTCTAAAACAAGAACGAAAATGACAACTAAATCTTTTTCTTTACAGGCATGGTTCCGCTCTGCCTGATATGTTCACATTGTCTTTCAGACCTGCAAGGAACAATACAATGAAACTCGCAAAAACAATTTCCGCTCTGGGCATTCTCGCCATGACCGCAGTCCTCATCTATGGGTTCACCGTTGGTGACTTCTTCAGCGAAGGCAGCCAGTTGACCTCCATGCCGTGGGGTATCGTCTCCCTTGTGGACCTGTACACCGGCTTCACCCTTTTTTCGGCGTGGATCATCTATCGCGAAAAGTCCCTGCCGGCCGCCATTCTGTGGACGATCGCCATGATGGTTCTCGGCTTCTTCGCGGGAAGTCTCTACGCCTTCCTTGCCTTGCAATCGAGTAATGGCGATTGGCGCAAATTCTGGCTTGGGAAACATGCCTGAAAACTCCGCAGCCCAGCCTGGTAAAGGGCGTGAGGTTCTCGAAGAATTGCAGACTGTTTTCACCGGGCGCAACTCTTTCATGGACGCGATCCTGCCGCCGATCATCTTTTTGATCGTCAACGGGCTGGTGAGCTTTCAAGCCGCCATGTGGAGCGCGCTGATCGTCTCCGTCATCTTTGCCGCGCTCCGCATCATCCGCAAACAATCATTGACCTACGCCCTGGCTGGCATTTTCAGCGTGGGCATCGCGATCGGCATCGCCTGGTTCCTCGGCCGATCAGAGGGGTTTTTTCTGCCCGGTCTCATCAGCGGAAGCATGACCCTGTTGCTGGCAGTGCTGAGTCTGGTCATCCGCCGCCCCATGGTGGCGTGGACCAGTTTCATCGCCCGCCGCTGGCCGTTGGACTGGTACTGGCATCCGCTGGTCCGCCCTGCGTACAGCGAAGTGACCTTTGCTTGGGTGATCTTCTTTGCGGCGCGTTTATATTTGCAATTCGCATTGTTCGAAGATCAGAACACAACTTCGCTGGCTCTTGCCAATCTCGTCACCGGCTGGCCTGCGACGATCCTACTTTTGATCGGCAGTTATTTGTATGGAACCTGGCGTCTCGCCCAACTGCGCGGACCCAGTGTGGATGAATTCCGCAACGATTCTCCCGCCCCGTGGACAAGTCAGCGGCGCGGATTCTAATTTTATATAAGGATAAAACCTCATGAAGACATCTGACCGCAATGCGCTTATCGCACTCCCCATTTTGATCTTGATCGGAGCTCTCGTCGCCCTGGCAGGCAGCCAGGGCGGGACCCTGGTTGGCGGCATCCCCCTATTTGCCTTGTCGGTTGGCTTGGCTTTCCTGATTCAGTGGCTGGTATTCATCCCTGCCTATCTTTTCCAGACCGAAAAATTCTTCGACCTGACCGGCAGCATCACGTACATCTCTGTCACCGCGATCGCGCTCTTCTTCAGCCCGAAGATGGACGCCCGCTCGATCATCTTATCTGCGCTCGTCATTCTTTGGGCCGTCCGCCTTGGTTCCTTCCTCTTCGGGCGGATCAAGAAAGCCGGCAAAGACGACCGCTTCGATGAGATCAAACCTTCCTTCATCCGCTTTCTCAACGTGTGGACCATTCAAGGGTTATGGGTCACGTTCACCGTAGCCGCCGCATTGGTCGCCATCACGACCAGCAACCGAAAAGAACTGGATGTGTTCGCCATTGTCGGTCTTTTGGTCTGGATCTTCGGCTTTGTCTTTGAAGTGGTGGCGGATAACCAAAAGAGCCGCTTCAGCGCGGACCCCGCGAACAAAGGCAAGTTCATTCGAACGGGCTTATGGTCGCGATCACGTCATCCTAACTACTTCGGCGAGATCGTCCTTTGGGTTGGCGTGGCGATCATTGCCCTGCCTGTGTTGCAAGGCTGGCAATGGGTTGCCATGATCTCTCCGGTCTTCGTCACCTTCCTTTTGACTCGCGTCAGTGGTGTTCCCCTGCTTGAGAAAAAAGCAGACAAAAAATGGGGTGGACAGGAAGATTACGAAACCTACAAAAAGAATACACCGGTGTTGTTCCCTCGTTTGTAATTTTCGGTCTTTACTAAATCAGGAGTTTCATGTTCATCCAAATTCTTCAGATCATCGCAGCCATCGCCACCATTCTGACCGGGCTCATTTCTTTGCTCAAGCCAGAATCCGTCACCGGGTTTACGGGGTTACGTCCCGAAGGTGGACGCGGCATCACGGAGATCCGTGCTGTGCTCGGTGGATTCTTCGTCGCCCTTGGCGCTGCGCCCCTTCTGCTCAACTCCCCTTCCACTTACACCATGCTCGGCATTGCATACCTGGTGGTTGGATTGGTGCGCGGGGTTTCCATGTTCGTTGATAAATCGGTCGAACGATCGAACAACATCAGCCTTGTGGTTGAGATCATCTTCGGCATCATTCTGGTGCTGCCCGCATGAGCCGCGCTGAACTCAACAAACCCGCACCTGATTTCACGCTGACCGATTTCAACGGCAAAGAGATCAGCCTCACAGATTTTCAAGGCAATAAGAACGTCCTGCTGGTTTTCAACCGCGGTTTCCTCTGACCTTTCTGCCAAGGGCACATGGCGCAGTTGCGCCAGGATTATGACAAGTTCACAGCGTTGGAGACCGAGATCGTCGTGCTCGGACCTGAAAAGGCGATTGCATTTTCAAATTACTGGCGGGATCATCACCTGCCATTCATCGGTCTGCCCGACCCAACTCACAGTGTGCTAAAACTTTACGGGCAGGAGGTCAGCCTCTTCAAGTTCGGAAGAATGCCCGCGCAGGTTGCCATCGATAAACAGGGAGTGGCTCGCTTCGTCCACTACGGACATGACATGAGCGACATCCCGGCGAACGAAGAAATTTTAGAACTCTTAAAGATCATGAACGAACAG
Source organism: Anaerolineales bacterium (assembly GCA_017985935.1). Taxonomy (GTDB): domain Bacteria; phylum Chloroflexota; class Anaerolineae; order Anaerolineales; family Villigracilaceae; genus Villigracilis. The sequence goes on from JAGNWT010000004.1 coordinate 78,848, forward strand.
CAATACAAGATCAACAAATAACAAGGAAAAAATGAACAACAAACGCCTCTTTTCGATCATCCTCGTCGTATTCATAGACTTGCTCGGTTTCAGCCTCATCCTTCCGCTTCTGCCGTACTATGCAGAGACCTTCAAAGCCAATCAGACCACCACGGGAATTTTGATCGCATCCTACGCGGTGATGCAGTTGATCGGCGCGCCGATCCTTGGTCGTCTTTCGGACCGCTTCGGCCGCCGCCCTGTTTTATTGATCAGCGTCTTCGGAACTTTCCTTGGCTTTTTATTGCTCGGCTTCGCCAACGCCCTGTGGATGCTTTTTGCCAGCCGCATACTTGATGGATTGACCGGCGGCAACTTGAGCGTGGCGCAGGCTTACATCTCCGACGTGACCGATGAGAAAAGCCGCTCGAAAGGACTCGGTATGATCGGCGCAGCCTTTGGGCTGGGCTTCATTATCGGACCTGTCACCGGCGGGCTGCTCAGCCAGTGGGGATACGCTGTCCCTGCCTTTGCCGCAGCGGTGATCTCATTCATCAACCTGATCTTGATCTATGCCTGGCTGCCCGAATCGCTCACCGAAGAGAAGCGCAGTCAGATGACCGAGAAGCGCCCCGCCATCACGCTGAATGCGCTGATCGTGGCCTTCCAACGCCCGTTCACTGGTTCGATCCTCATCACCCGCTTTTTCTTCGGTCTGGCTTTTGCCATCTTCCAGACCATCTTTTCACTGTACGCGCTCGCAAAATTCAATCTCACCGCGAGAGACACAGGCTTCGTGTTGACCTATGTGGGCGTGCTCTCTGTGATCGTGCAGGGCTTCCTCGTGGGTCGGCTTACCAAGCAATATCGTGAAGACATCCTCATCACGGTCAGCGTGGTGCTAATGGGATTCTCCCTGCTCGGCTGGGCGCTCGCTCCATCGCTGCTTTGGGTGTACGTCATCATGACTCCCACCGCGCTCTCTGGCGGCTTGCTCAACACCCTGCTCTCCTCCACATTGACAAAAGCCGTTGCCCCGCAGGAGATCGGCGGCATCCTTGGACTCTCCTCCGCAGTTGAAAGCTCCACCCGCATCATCGCCCCACTTCTTGGCGGATTGCTTTTGCAGCAGGTTGGAACATGGGCGCCAGGAGTATTCGGCGCGGTCGTCATGATCGGCGTCAGCATCTTCGTCTTCATCAAGATCTACAACAACCCGATCGTGGCCACACTGAAGCAAACTCCGCCGGTCCCCGTACCTGCATCGGATTAAGAACATGACAAGCGAAGTCACACGCTACGAACTACCGCCCGCGGGTATTACCCTGCTCGGTTATGTGGTGCGGCGCATGCACAAAACCCACTGGCTCATGCACATCCCTGCGCTGATCGGCGAGGACAAACATGGTGAAGCGCTGGCAAAGGTAGCCATGTACGCGGTGACTTCGTCCACCTCTTTTGGTCCCGCCTATTATCAGCCGCAGTTCAATTCCGTAGGCGCAGAGATCTCCGAGGCAGACCCAACCACCGGCGCATTGGTCAAAGCAAAGCTCGAAGCCAGTTCACCTACCTACCTCATTTCGTATTCCGCGCTCATGCCGAACGGAGATTTGTTCTCAGGGCGCGAAGAGATCACCGGCACCACAATCGGTCTGCGCGGACTTGGCATGCCAGCCCCATCTAAATTCACTTTCACCTCAGGCAGCTACACCGCAGACCTAACTGGCGTGCTCACCAGTGAGCTCGCCCTTTCGCTCATCGGTCGCACACGCATCCGCGCCTATGGGTTTCTGAACTTCAGCGACAATGCCGAAAACACGGGTAAAGTGACCGTGGACCGAAACAACAAGATCAAACTGGAAATTAACAACAAAGAACTCGTATGACATCGATCTGGTGGATTCGCCGCGACTTGAGATTGACAGACAACCCAGCGCTCCATTCCGCGCTCGGGCAGGGTCAGGTCATCCCGGTCTTCATCCTCGACCCGGCATTCTCTACCCACTCGCCCCGGCGGCGTAACTTCCTCTACGAGGGACTCAACTCCCTGCACAAGAATCTACAATCACGCGGATCGTATCTTGTCGTTCGCGCAGGCAAGCCGGCAGACGTTTTGCGCCGGCTGATGCAGGAAACGAATGCGAGCGCGATCTTCGCAGAAGAAGATTACACACCATACGCCCGCAAGAGAGATGCTGACATCAGCCGGGATTTGCCCTTGCAATTGGTCCTCGGGCAGACCGTGCATCACCCCGAGTTTGTAAAAAAAGCGGACGGCAAGCCGTACACGGTGTACACGCCCTACTCAAAAGTTTGGAAGTCCCTGCTGCAGGAAATTCAACTCGCCCCGGCTCCGAAGGAAATATCCACTCCTGCGGGTGTTGAGAGTGAGCCTCTGCCCGAGTTTACAGACAATCCTCTCTTTCCGGCTGGCGAACGCGAAGCAAAGTTCCGCTTGAAACAATTTACCAACTCACCGATCACCGAATACGCCGAGAGCCGCAACCGCATGGACCTGAAAGGGACATCTGCCCTCTCGCCGTATCTGCGGTTTGGAATGGTCGGGCTGAGGCAAGCCGTCAGCGCGGCGAAACAGGCTCAAGAGTCGGCACGAACGGCGGAAGAAAAACATGGAGCAGAGATCTGGTTGAACGAACTTATCTGGCGCGAGTTCTACATCCAGATCCTTTATCACTTCCCGCGTGTGACAGCCAACGCCTTCAACCCCGCACTTGCCAACATCGAGTGGCGCAATGACGAATCTGAATTTGCCGCGTGGAAGGATGGGCGCACAGGCATGCCTGTGGTGGATGCGGCCATGCGCCAACTTAAAGAGACAGGCTGGATGCACAACCGTGCCCGCATGATCGTGGCTTCGTTCCTGGTGAAAGACCTGTTGATCGATTGGCGCTGGGGCGAGGCGTGGTTCATGGAAAATCTGCTCGATGGCGATGTGGCGGCGAACAATGGCGGCTGGCAGTGGACCGCCGGCACCGGCACTGATGCCGCGCCGTACTTCCGCATTTTCAACCCAGTTCTGCAAAGTGTAAAATTCGACCCGAACGGAGACTACATCCGCAAGTGGGTCCCCGAATTGAGCGACCTGAATTCCAGGGATATCCACGCTCCGTGGGAAAAAAATATCACGGTCCAGGGCTACCCGTCGCAGCCGATCGTTGACCGAAGCATTGTCAAAGAACGAACGCTTGCGGCATATAAAAATTCAAAAGGAAATTCCGAGTCATGAGAAGTAAACGTATCCTGCGCGGGGTGGGAATCACGGTCGGTATCATTGTTCTGCTAGCCATGATCGTCCCCTTCTTCGTGCCTGTGCCGCCACTGGAAGATACTGTGCCGGCAGAAGAACTGGCCGATGGCGATAGTTTTTTCACGGAAGTAAACGGCATAAATGTGCATCACAAAATCTATGGGGAAGGAGAACAGTCCTTCATCCTGCTGCACGGATTCGGCGCGAGTCTTTTTTCGTGGCGCGAAGTGACCGAACCTCTTTCAGCGTTGGGAACGGTCATCGCATATGACCGACCCGCTTTCGGTTTGACCGACCGCCCAATGGAATGGCAGGGAGAAAATCCCTACAGCCCGCAGGCGCAGGTGAATATCGTGCTGGGTCTGATGGATGAATTCAAGATCGAGAAAGCCATTCTCGTTGGAAACTCAGCGGGCGGAACGGTCGCCATGCAATTCGCCTTGCAGCACCCAGACCGTGTGCAAGCCTTGATCCTTGTGGATGCGGCAGTCTATGCCGGCGGAGGTGCGCCTTCGTGGATACGCCCGATTCTCAAAACCCCGCAAATGGATCGTCTCGGTCCGTTGGTTGCGCGCCAGATCCAGGCGCAAGGCATGGAGTTCATCAAAACTGCCTGGCACGACCCATCCAGGATCACGCCTGATGTTTTCGAGGGGTATCAAAAACCGTTGCGGGTGGAGAATTGGGACAAGGCATTATGGCAGTTGACGCTTGCCAGCCAGGAGAGCGGCCTCGCAGAAAGACTGAACGAGCTCACCATGCCGATCCTTGTCATCACAGGCGACGACGACCGCATTGTGCCCACCGAGCAATCACTGCGCCTCGCGAGCGAGTTGCCCAACGCCAGCCTGCAAGTGATCGAGCAAAGCGGTCACCTGCCGCATGAAGAAAAGCCCGTTGAATTCATGCAAGCCGTGACAGAATTTTTATCCACACTGCCATGACAAAACCTCTCTCACCCGAAATCGGGCGCGCCGCAATGAGTGCGCTTCTCAAGGAACGCTCCCCGCTTGGACCGTTAAAGGTCATGGCAAAGCATGTTGGGTATTTCTTTCAAATTCCCCTGCCCATGTTCAAACCCTTTGTGGTCTTTGGTCCTGAAGCGGTGCGCAAGGTGCTGATCACCGAGCGGGATAAAGTCTTGTGGCGCAACACCGACCCCGTGACCGACCTGCTGGATCAGGGCGTGCTCATCGTGGACGGCGAAGAACATGACCGATACCGTGCCTTGATGGAAACTCCGCTCCACCCTTCACGGCTGGCTGGTTACACCCAAATGATGCTCTCCCAAACGGACAGAGTCACCGCCCAATGGAAAGACGGCGATACCGTGGACATGCTGGTCGAGAGCCGCAAGATCGCCCTGCTCATCATCATGCAGACCTTATTCAGCAAGGATGTTTGGGATGACCTCGCGCTCATCTGGCATCCCATCCTTAAAGCCATCGAATACATCTCGCCTGGCGGGTGGATCCTCTGGCGCAAGATGCCGCGCTTTGGTTACAAAAAACATCTCGCCGTGCTCGATGATTATTTATTCCAGATCATCAAAGACCGCCGTGCTCAAAACCTTCAACCTCCAGCTTCGAACCTTCAGCCCGATCTGCTCCAGCACCTCATCAATGCCGGGCTGACCGACAAGGTCATCCGCGACCAAATGCTGACCATGATGATCGCCGGGCACGATACATCCACCGCATTGCTGGCTTGGGTTTTTGCATTGCTTGGGCAGCACCCTGAGACTCATGCCCAGCTTGTGGGCGAGATCGCCACGCAGGAAAAATCTGCCCTGCTCGACCATGTCATCAAGGAAAGCCTGCGCCTGTACCCGCCCATTCACATTGGCAACCGCCGTATCGCGCAGGAAATGGATTTTGACGGCAACAAAGTCCCAAAGGACGAACGTCTCTTTTACTCGATCTATCTCACCCACCGTGACCCTGCCATTTGGGAAAACGCCGAAGACTTCTGCCCTGAACGGTTCTCTCATGGACGTAAGACTCCGCCCATGAGCTACATCCCATTTGGAGGTGGTCCGCGTGCCTGCATTGGCGCCGCCTTCGGTCAGGCAGAGGCGCGGGTCGTGATGACCCGACTGCTTCAATCATTCGAGTTCCACGCAATCAACGCCGACAAGATTCGCCCGTACATGGGTGCCACCCTTGAACCCCGACCCGGCGTGCTGATGAAAGTCCGCAAAAAAATTTAATCATCATTCATAATTCATCCTTTCCTATGACCTACTTTAGCTTCCTACTCCGCTTTCTCGTCCTGCCCATTCTGGTCTTTCTCGCGATCACATGGTGGGACAACAAAAACAACCGACCCACCCCCGGCTTCCAAAATGGGCGCGCTGTGTGGATCGGGATTCTCGTTCACATCATTCTCGCTGTCACCTACACCACCCCCTGGGATAACTACCTCGTTGCCACAGGGGTCTGGTATTACAACCCGTCACTCGTGACAGGCATTGTGCTTGGTTATGTCCCGATCGAAGAATACACCTTCTTTGTTTTGGAAACCATTCTCAGCGGGTTGTGGTGGTGGTTCCTCGCGAGAAGGATCTCAACACCCGCTGAAGAATTCAATCCTTCCAAGCGTGCGCGCATCGCTTCCGCGGCGATCCTCTTCGCCGCGTGGGTTGTTTTCACAGCGCTTTTCTTCAGCGACAACAAGCCCATCACCTATCTGTCCATCACATTATTCTGGGCATTCCCCGCCATTTTTCCGCAGCT
>JAGNWT010000124.1 GCA_017985935.1 Anaerolineales bacterium
AACAAGCCAAGCCCAACCGGGTCCAGCAGGGACGGGTAACGAACCGCGAGGGTCAACAAGAGCGGGTAAAGACAGATCAACGCCAACGCGAGAAAATGTAAAGCGTAGCCTGTGAGATGCAATGTGGCTTGAAGTTTTTTTGCAAAAGAGAATTGGGAATTCCAAATGGACGGCAGGTATCGGATCGCGCACTCCAGGCTGCCGCGCGCCCAACGATATTGCTGCCTGCGGTAAGCCGTAAAACTGACGGGTAGTTCGGCGGGCACTTCCACCTCGCCAGCGTAACGCGCAGACCATCCATGCAAGAAGGCGCGGTAGGAAAGGTCCATGTCTTCGGTGAGGGTGTCTGCCCGCCAGCCGCCGGAATCTATAATGGCAGATTTTCGCCACACACCCGCTGTGCCGTTGAAGTTAAAGACATAATCATTGCCTGAACGCGCAAGCTGGTCAATGGCAAAGTGCGTATCAAGCGAAAAAGATTGCAACTGGGTCAGCCATGAATAATCCCGGTTGAGATGTCCCCAACGAGCCTGCACAAAAGCGATCCGCTCATGGTCAAAGTGCGGCAGAACCTTTTGCAGAAAATCTGGGTTCGGTAAAAAATCGGCATCGAAGATGGCGAGGAACTCTCCGGTGGCAGAGATCAATCCATTGGCGAGCGCGCCGGCTTTATAGCCCGTTCTCTCCGCGCGATGAAGGTGATGGATGTTAACGCCTTTACCCTGCCACTCCAAAACTTTTTCTGCGATCAACGCCACGGTGTCATCGGTCGAATCGTCCAGAACCTGGATCTCCAACAACTCACGCGGATAATCCAAACGAGCCGCGGAGTCGATCAGGCGCGCAGAGACATACCACTCGTTATAGATCGGCAGTTGAACTGTGACACGCGGCAGGTCGGCCGGTCTTGGTTTTGCCGTCGCGAGCAGGCTGTCCCTTTTTTTCCAGCCAAGAAGTGCAAGGTAAAATAAATTTAAAATGTAAAAAAATAAAATGCTCATCAGAATGGCATACAGCACAAGCACCGGCGCGAGGATCAACCCAGGAATATCCATCTCAGGCTGGCTCCCGGGTAGAAACCGCAATAGACCAAAGACCCCAGCCAAGCCACTGCCACATACGACCCGCAGCATACAGCCAGGTGTAGTAATCAAAAAAGCCGACCACGGTCATTGCCAGCAGCAGCGCGAACGAACCAACCATTATTGGTTGTGACGAGTACGTCTTCCACTTCAAAGCGAACATCAAGAAAGGCGTAAGACCAAGCAAAAGATAAAAAGCACCTCCCGGCAAACCCGTCTCCATGGCGGCGGTCAACAATGCATAATGTGGCGGCTGATAATTGACCGGAAACTCTGGGAAGTGCCGCTTCATAGCCAAGGCGGAAGCGCCCAACCCGATCCCGATCGCTGAGTGCTCCACGAAGATCAGGTTGCCCGCATTCAGCAGGTAAGCGCGTTCCTTCATCGGTTCATCGGTTGAAACATTCCCCGATGCGGCGCGGCTTTGAAAAAGGGAAATATTTTTTTGGATGAACGGCATCGCGACAAGCAAAGACAACACCCCAAGGATTGCCGCCCGCCGAACAACATCCCAACGTTGGGCGAGCGTTTCCACCATGACCAGGAAACTGCCAGCCGCGAAAAAGCTGATCCACGCTGAACGGGAGAAGGTCATCAGCATGGCTGGGAACGCGATCAGGAAGACCAGAGAAGCCAGCAAAGATTGTCTCCGCCGTCCGTAAAGAGTCACTGCCAGCATGAGGATCAGCCCAAAGGCCAGGCAGCCGCCAAGAATGTTTGGGTGGTCGCTCAAGCCGTAGCTGCGCAGGAACCGCTGACCGTTTGAGAGGATCACGCTCACCCCAGATCGCTGCGGATCGAGAGCCAACTCTCCCAGGGCAGTTAATCCCAAGGAAAATTGCGCTTGCGCTTGGGCGATGGCAATGACAGATTGAAAAAGGATCTGAAACCCAACAGGCACAAGCAGCCACGCAGGATTTTCGATCTCATTCACAATAAAAAGATAAAAGAATAGCAGGAATACAAATCTGGCGGCGTGATAACGTGAAAGGATGGGATCTTCACTGCCCAGCACCGAGACCCAGCCTGAAACGGTCAAACCGACCAGAAACAACCAGATAAAAACAGACCCAGCCTTAAGCTTACGGGGGGTCATAATTAAAGAGGCAGCCCAAAAGACAAGCATGTAAAGTAAGGCAATGTCTGCGGCAAAAATCTGGAAATTGGTGTAATCAGCATAAACCGGGACAGTCGCACGCGGCCAGACCTCCATGCGCCAACGGAATGGAATGAGAAAAATGGTCAACGCGAAAAAAAAGCGTGACACGCTTTGGAAGAAACGGGAGATGGGAAGTTCGATAATTGCAGACATTAATATTCCGACCAAAATAATCTTATTTTCTCATTATAATCTGTGAATGTCACCCAGCATTGCCATCAACGCTCGATTTCAAAACAGGCACATCACAGGCGTTGAAAGGTACGCGCATGAGATCAGCAAGCGAATCCATCCGCGCCCGCGATTCATCTCACCTTCCAATAGAACCAGCCAGGTCGGCGGGCATGTTTGGGAGCAGTTCATACTGCCAACGCAAATTCGATCAGGTGAGGTTTTATGGTCGCCTGCCAACGCAGGCCCGTGGGCTGCGCGCAGGCACGCGGTCACCATGCACGATGCAAGCGTCTTCGATCATCCCGAGTGGTTCAAGCCTGCCTTCGCAGCGTGGACCCGACTTTCCTGGAAGATGCTTGCAAAACGCGCGGAGGTGATTATCACCGTTTCAAATTTTTCACGAGCGAGACTCGCTCATCATCTGCGGATCGCTCCGGAAAAAATTCAGGTCATTTTGAATGGAGTCGGCAAGCCCTTTGAGCCGCAATCGCAGAACCGCATTGAATACGTCAAGCAAAAATACAATATCAATCGACCTTATTTTTTCTTTGTTGGCACCATCGAACCAAGAAAAAATCTAAACCTTCTTTTGACCGCATGGCAGCATGCAAAACTAAATTCACATGACCTGTTTCTGACCGGCTCTGAAGGCAAGGTCTTCAAGTCCATACAAAGATCGACCCAATCAATTGCCTCGAGCCGCAACCCGGTGAACATCCCAGATGAAGATCTGCCCGCCTTATACGCCGGAGCAACAGCATTCGTCAGCCCTTCGCTCTATGAAGGTTTCGGATTGACCGCGCTCGAAGCAATGGCTTGCGGAGCACCGGTCATTGCAACCCGAATCCCGGCATTTGAAGAAATCCTCGGAGATTCAGCCCAGCTCGTTGATCCGCATGACCCGCGTGAGCTGACCGAAGCCATGAAAGCCATTGCCAGCGACCAGTCTCTTGCGAAATCACTGCAGGAGCGCGGTCTCCAACGAGCCGCGGAGTTGACCTGGGATGAATCCACACAAAGGACACAGGCATTATTGGAGAGTCTGCGGTGAAAGTAGCGATCATCCATGAATGGTTGAATACCTTTGGCGGTGCGGAAAAAATGCTCGCAGAGATCTTGACGCTGCAGCCGCACGCAGACCTGCATGCCTTGATCCACAATGCTAAAAACTTAAGAGGCACTCCGCTCGAGGGTCGCAGGGTAAAAACTTCCTTCCTGCAAAAGATCCCTCAAGTTGAACACCTCTATCGCGGTCTGCTTCCCATCATGCCGCTGGCGATCGAAAGCATGGACATTCGTTCGTACGACATTGCCCTTTCCATTTCGCACGCGGTTGCGCATGGGATCAAAACCCGTGAGGGTCAGATCCATATTACATATATCTGCGCGCCGATGCGTTACGCATGGCATTTGCAGTCCGACTATCTACGGCTCCATCATTTGGACAAGCCATTCATTGGCGCCGCGGCACGCCTGACCTTGAACCTGCTTCGCCGTTGGGACAGGGCAGCCGCAGCCCGGGCAGATCACTTGCTGTCCATTTCACACTGGACGGCAGAGAAAGTCTTTCAGGCATGGGGGCGTGAATCACAGGTCATTTATCCGCCTGTGGACGTCCGCCGCTTTACACCCTCGGCTGAAAAAGATGAATATTATTTATTGGTTTCGCGATTGGTGCCCTACAAAATGACCGCAGAGATCGTTGCGGCGTTCAATGAACTGAAACTTCCCCTTATCGTTGTCGGTGACGGACCGGAGATGCCGCGTGTGAAAAGATCGGCAAAAGACAACGTCCGTTTAATTGGGTGGCAGCCTGACCTTGTAGTTGCCGAGCTGATGAACCACGCAAAAGCCTTTGTCTATATGGCGACCGAGGATTTCGGCATCGCGATGGTCGAAGCGCAGGCGGCGGGATGTCCTGTCATTGCGTACGGCACAGGCGGCGCGGCAGAGATCGTTCAAAACGGCGAAACTGGCTTGTTGTTTCAGGAGCAGACCTCCCGTGGTTTGATCGAAGCTGTCCTTCAATTCCAATCCATGAAATTAAACAGCGAGGCTGCGTCGATCAACGCAGCCCGCTTTTCATCTGAAAGATTTAGAAGTGAGTTTTCTGCTTACCTGGACTCGATCATGAAAGCATCCACAAGGCGCGAGCCATTGCCGGGGCGGCAAATAAAATGAGCGCAAGCCCGATCAATTCCAAATTTAATAACAAGCGAATGGTTTTGAATTCCTTTTCAGGGATCTCCGGCGCCTGACCTTGACCAAGCTCTGAATTCCATTTGATGTAGCGAATGGTGGGATACACCGAAAGCAAACCAACGACTGCAAACAACGCCATCTTGATCCAGAACGGCAGATTATGCGAGTAATAGTTTGCGCCTTTCTCAAAATAGAAAACACGCAATAACCCAACGGCTACCAACACGCCGGCTGAAATGCCATACCACAGGTCCACACGTTGAATGCTGCGTGCTTCTGTTACAGACAATCCCTTCCGATAAGCTATAAATTCATACACTAGGCAAGCTGTTAAAGTAAAAGCACTCAGATGGTGCAAGGTCGCCATGATTGAACTGATCATTTTTCATTCTCTCCTTTTTTATTTCTTCTGCGGGTGACTCTTGTACCATGCCACCGTTGTTTTGATGGCATCTTTCATGGGTGTGGCTTTCACGCCAAAAGTATTCTCGAACTTGCTTGAATCCACAATAAATGGTTTTTCGAACTCGTACATCATCTCCACGGATTCTTTTGCTTCGGGAATGAACAAGCCGCCGATCGCCATCATGGTCTTGCCCATCGCGCTCACCTTGAGCGGAAGTCCCAGCTCGTCCGCGATCATCTTTGCCATTTCACGCTGCGTGACACGCGGATTGTCATTGGGCACATGCCAGGCTTGCCCATCGGCTTCATCTCGCTCGCCGAGAATGACCAGTGCCTTCCCAAAATCAGGGATGTACGTGTGCGTGTGCGGCACATCAATGTTCCCAACCAAACCGGCTGCCTTGCCCGCGATCATCGGGTAGAACGTGCGCTCGCCCATTGCCGCAGTTCCCAATCCCCAGGCGCCGAAAAAGTCTGAGCCGCGCGCAGCGGTTACTTTCAATTTACCTGCTTTATACGCATCAAACGCCGCCTTGCTCAACTCACTACGCGCCTTGCCCTTGCGAGTGTGCGCATTATGCGGGAAATCTTCGGTCATCGGCTTGCCATTGGTTTCACCATACATATAAAGGTTTTCCACCAATACCAACTTCGCACCGCTGCCCGCCAAACCTTCGATGATGGCATTTTGAAGCGGAATAAACTTGGTCGTCCATTCGTTGTAAGCAGGTTGTGACGCCTGATACACCACCTTCGCGCCGCGGGTCACTTCCTTGACCTTGACTGAGTCGTACAGATCTGCAGCGACCACTTCCACGCCAGCAGGTGCTTCGTCCATTTTGCCCGAGCGGCTCACCAAGCGGACAGATTCTCCGCGCTTCACCAATTCATGCGCAATCGCACGACCGATCGCGCCCGTACCCAAAACTACATGATTGAAAGACATATCAACTTCTCCTTTAGGAATTACCAAACCAATTGCACGGATTCAAACGAGCCTTATATTTCTCAACAACTTCCCGGCCAAGCAAAGCGCCGCCGGGCCAGAAGACCAATTCACCAAGCAAGGCAAGAATGGGCACAGCCGCCACTTTAGTTGATGTACTCAACGGTAGAAAAGGCAGCAATGGAATCAACCCATAAAACACAAAAGACAGCACGACCAAAGTGATACCGATTCGTTTATTCCAATTCATATTATTCTCCAAAATGATTTCGCAAGATCGCACTGTAGCGATCCATCATCAAGGTATCTGCCAAACGCGGAAACGCAGCATTGATACGGGCAAAGACATCCGTAATGAAGCCGCCCATCAAGTAACGTTCTCGC
>JAGNWT010000125.1 GCA_017985935.1 Anaerolineales bacterium
GAAATCACCAGACGAGTCGAAACTGTCGCATGGCTGGCAGGCGCAAAGACCGAAAGAACGAAGATGTTCCCTCCCTGGCAGCCAAACATGGAATCCCCACTCCTCAAAAAATGCATCGAGACTTATCGATCCATCAAAGAAGAGGACCCAAAAGTGGAACTCACCCACGGCGGACTCGAATGCGGCATCATCAGCGACCGCTGCGGCGGGCTGGATACCATCTCAATGGGACCGACCATCAGAGACTTGCACTCACCAGAGGAGCGGTTGTATGTTCCATCACTGGCAGGGACTTGGGAGTTTCTGCAAACATTGTTGACTTCGTAACCCTTCAGTTAAAACAAAACAGCAGAGATCGATCTCTGCTGTTTTGTTTTAATAATTTTTTCAAGCAGGAAAGGTGGCTGCTGCCCCGCTAAAATATTTCTTCTGGAAGAAAAAGGCGACGTTCACCAAAGCGATCATCACTGGCACTTCGATCAATGGTCCGATCACCGCCGCGAATGCCGCGCCGGAGTTGATGCCAAAGACGCCAACCGCCACGGCAATAGCCAATTCAAAATTGTTGCTGGCGGCAGTGAAGGAAAGCGTTGTAGTTCGGGAATAATCTGCGCCGATGGCTTTACCGAGGAAAAATGTCAGCAGGAACATCACTATAAAATAGACCAGCAGCGGAATGGCAACCCGCACCACATCCATTGGCAGCTGCACGATCAAATCACCTTTCAGGCTGAACATGACCACGATGGTAAACAGCAGGGCAATCAATGTCAGCGGACTGACCTTTGGCACGAAGATCTTCTGATACCAATCCCTGCCGCGCGCGCGGACAAGGAAAAAGCGCGTCAGGAAGCCCGCAATAAACGGAATGCCGAGATAAAAGAAAACGGTCTTGGCGATCTGACTGATGGTGATGTTCACGATGTTCCCTGTCATGCCAAACCAGGTCGGCAGGACAGTAATGAATACATAGGCATACACACTGTAAAACAACACTTGAAAAACACTGTTGAATGCAACCAGTCCGGCAGCGTATTCATTATCGCCGTGTGCCAGTTCATTCCACACAATGACCATCGCAATACAGGGCGCAATACCGATCAAGATCAACCCGGTCATGTATTCAGGGTAACCGCGCATAAAAATGATCGCGAGCACGAACATCAGCGTTGGCGCAACGATCCAGTTCTGGACGAACGCCAGTCCGAGCACCTTCCAGTTGCGGAAGACATCGCCCAATTCCTCGTACTTGACCTTGGTAAAGGGCGGATACATCATCAAGATCAAACCGATCGCGATCGGGATATTGGTGGTCCCCACCGAAACGGCATCATTGAAAGCTGCAACCGTAGCAGGCATCACGAAGCCGATCCCAACGCCAACTGCCATTGCAAGAAAAATCCACAAGGTCAGGTAGCGATCGAGGGTGGAAAGTTTTTTGGTCGTGCTTGTTTCCTGAGTCATACGAACCTCCATGTTAAGAATAGGTCTTGAGCAAAGCGGTCATTTCTTTTTCGATTTCATCGCGCACTGCGCGAAACACATTCATGTCGTCTGTCAAAGCCGGGTCAGTGAAACTATGATGAACGCGTTTTCCTTTTCCAAGCCAAATGGGACATTCTTCAGCCGCCGAATCACAAACTGTCACGACGAGATCAAAATCCATGCCTTGAAATTCATCTGCGCGCTTCGACCTACCCGTGTGCTGGATCCCAATTTCTGACAGAGCTGCCAACGCCTTGGGGTGGACGTAGCCCGCGGGTTTTGTCCCCGCACTGACCGCACGCCAGCGATCCCCCATCCGCGCATTGACGATGGCTTCCGCCATTTGTGAACGGCAGGAATTGCCCGTGCATAAAAACAAAACTCTTTTCATCGTTTATCTCCTCGTCAGCGGTTTTACCATGCCCGAAAGAAATAAAAGTTATTACCTTGTTAACGATTATGCTGTTTCAAGTGCGCTGGTCAGCCACGCGGTCACCTCGGCAGGTGTCGGGATTCTCCCAGTGGAAACGATCTTTTCATTGATCACCAGCCCGGGCGTGGACATGACGTTGTATTTCATGATCTCGGGGTATTCGGTCACTTTGATGATCTCGGCTTGCAAGGTCATCTCATCCACAACTTTATGCACGATCTGCTCAACGCGTTTGCAGTTGGCACAACCTGAGCCAAGAACTTTGATGGTTAACATATTTTCTCCTGTTACAAAATAATATTGAAAAGGTAGCCCGTGAAAATGATCGCGAGGGCAATGACGCCGATGAACACAGCGATCAGCTGAGGTTTGAGTACGCGGCGCAGGATGATCGTCTCTGGCAGGCTAAGCCCAACCACCGCCATCATGAACGCCAGCACGGTTCCGAGGGATGCGCCTTTTTCCATCAATGCGCTCACAATGGGGATGATGCCAGCCGCGTTGGAATAAAGCGGGATGCCAAGTAAAACCGCCGCGGGGACAGACCACCAGGCTTGTTTGCCCATGATCCCAACCAGGGCACTCTCGGGCACATAACCGTGAATCCCCGCGCCAACTGCGATGCCAATGACAACATACAGCCAGACCTTGCCAACGATCTCTCTGACAGATTCCCATGCGCGTTCAATTCGGTCGTTCCAGGTTAGTTTTTCATCCAGAACCTGCCCTGCTCCACTTTTGATCTGCCAGACAAAATCTTCCACATAGCGTTCCATCTTTAATCTGCCGATCACCATGCCTGCAAAAATGGCAATGACCAGACCAGACGTGACATAAAGCGCGGCCACCTTCCAGCCGAACAAGCCAAACAGCATGATGACAGCCACTTCGTTGATCGTAGGCGCTGCGATAAGGAAGGAGAAAGTTACGCCCAGCGGGATGCCTGACTCAACAAAGCCGATAAAGAGCGGAACGGCAGAGCATGAGCAAAACGGCGTGACAATGCCAAGCAGAGCCGCGAAGATATTTCCAACGCCTTCGCGCTTTCCACCTAGCAGGGCGCGGGTGCGCTCCGGGCTGAAGAAGGTGCGGACGATTGAAATGAGAAAGACCATGCCCGAAAGCAGCAGCAAAATCTTCGGCACATCGTAGAGGAAGAACGCCAGAGACTCGCCAAAGCGCGAGTCACGCGCCAGACCGAGGGCTGTGTAGGAGATCCAATCTGCCAGGGGTTGAATGATGTTATAGGCGGTCAGCCAGACCACAATGGCAAGAAAGACATAAAACGGGAGCTGCTTATGAGATCGAACAGGCGATGGGGAAGAAAGAGTTGTCATTATTTCCTTACAAACTATTGGCGGGAATTAATACCGGCGCGCATTGCGGACATTCACATGACGGATACACGCGGGTATTGATGAGCGTTGAAACTGATTCAGTGGAGAGTCCGCTTAGGGCGGCAGAATCAAGGATCAGGCCCAGATAGATCGCATTCTTCAGTCTGTAATAGACGTAGCGTCCGCCGCGGCGATCCTGCAAAATATCCGCTTTGCGAAGCGCCATCAGATGCTGAGAGATATATGCCTGCCGCCATCCCAATGCTGTTTCAAGGTGACACACGCAAGCCTCTCCCCTGCCAATGGCAAGCAAAATGGCGATGCGTTGAGGTGATGCAATGGCGCTTAAAGGCATCGCCAGTTTTTCAGAGATTTCAGGGATGGAGATTTTTTTCATATTCATGATCCTGAATATATTATAACGACACATTCAGAAATACGAATATGATATTCGTCATTGATTAACAAGTCATAGCTCGTGTTGTTAGCAAAACCCACTGCCAACAAAACGAGCAAGATCCCCCGCTATTTTTTCATTACCAATGATCTGGGTAAAAGCGTCTAGTCACCGAGAACCAAAAAGTCCAAAGGAGCAAGGGTTACATCTCTTGAAAATTCAGGCGCGGAAAAGCTGTGCAGGCAATTCAATTGTTTATTTGAGGCCTGTTCAAGAACCCGGGCAGGAATGGTTTGTGGTTTCTCTGAAAAATTGGCAAAGATCACAGCGCGATGATTTGCAGAGTTTCTGACAAAGCCAAGAACATGCTCATTTTCGGTTGAGATGGCTCGCAGTGAACCGCCGGAAAATGCCTCATTCTGTTTGCGCAGTTCGACCAGTTTTTTCAAACCTTGATACACGCGCCCTTCAACGGTAAGGGAGTCGTTCCGCCTGGCGTATTTTTCCCAATCTGCTTTCGGGCGATGCACCCAGCGGCTGTCGCGCGCGTGAGAGGGATCATCCAGATAGGAATAATCGTTGAGAGTGGCGATCTCATCGCCAAGGTAGATGAGCGGGATTCCGCCGGCTGTGAGGATGACCCCATGAATGAGAAGAATGCGGCGGATCGCAAGCTCGATCTCAGCGGGTCCTTCCTCTTTGATCGCTTTTTCCAACCCGGCTAGTGAAGCGCAAGTGCCGCTGATGCGGCAATCGCCGGTCTTGGGATTTTCTTGAAAGGGAAGTCCGCGTGCAAAACTGCCTTCGAAGCGTCCCCGATAAAACTCGTTCAAAAAGCGGCGATGGTCATTGCCATTGATCCCAAATGACGCGGCATCTTCATCAGAAAAGGTCCAGCCGATGTCATCGTGAACGCGGACATAATTGACCCAGGCTGTTTCGGGGTGGATATTGAAACGGGTGAACAGGGCTTGCGAGAGCAATTCCACTTTGCGCGTTGCCAGTGAATTCCACAACAACGCCATCAAAAGCGGATTGTAGGAGAGCTGGCATTCGGCAGGGGAAATATATTTAACTACATCGTCGGGATGGACAATGGCTTCAGATTTGAACAACAAAGCTGGGGATGCGATCCGCGCCACGAGATTAAACGCCTGTATCAGCAGGTGCGCCCCCGGAAGGTTTTCGCAATTAGTCCCGAGCTGTTTCCAAATGAAGGCGACCGCATCCAGGCGGATCACTTCCACACCCTGGTTGGCAAGGAACAACATCTCCCCCGCCATGCGATTAAATACAGCAGGGTTGGAATAGTTCAAGTCCCATTGATAGGAATGGAAGGTTGTCCACACCCAGCCGCCTTCTTTGAACAGGTTGGGGAAAAAGGTGAATGCGCCAGCGTGTTCGTCTGGAAATATCTCCCTGAGATCCCTTTCATAGAGGTCGGGCATCTCACGGTTGGGAAAGATGCGGTAAAAATCCTGAAAGTCTTCGTCGCCGGTCTTTGCTCCATTCGCCCATAGATGCTCATCAGAGGTGTGGTTGAACACCAGGTCCACGACAAGGCTGATCCCCGCATTGCGGAAGTCACGGGCAAGCGATTCCAGGTCGTCCATTGTGCCGAGCGGCGGATGAACTTCACGGTAGCTGCTGACGGCGTAGCCGCCATCATTCTCTCCCTCGGGCGCTTTGAAGAGGGGCATGAGGTGAAGATATGTTATCCCCAACTCCTTAAAGTATGGAATTTTAGATCGCACGCCTTCGAGGTTCCCCGCGAAGAGATCAACATAGCAGACGCCGCCCAACATTTGGTTGGATTGAAACCAAAGCGGATCGTTCTCGCGGGCATCGTCCAATTGGCGCAAATCGGCGGGACGTTGAAACCATGCCTGTGCAAGCCCATGTAGAAGATCTTCAAGGTGAAAGAAAAAATCGTAACGATCGCCGTAGATCGTAAAGTACGATCTAAATAAAGACTCAAAATGCTGATTCAGGCGCTGATTAAATTCATCCCAGCCTTTGGGGTCGGAAGAAATTTGATCTGCCAGTGTTTTTTTCAGGCGTGGCAACAAGCGGCGAAGCGTAAGTTTGGATTCGATGTCGAAGTTGTTCATAAAGACCGTCATTTTATAGATGTGATGTTGAAATCTGCTGGTTCAAGAAAATATATGTCGAGGGAGTCCAGGTGGAGGTACCCTTCCTCTACAAAAAACTTCAGCCCACGACTCTGGGCGGATGAAAAAATACAATCGGTGAGAGTCACCATTCCATCATTGGCGAACACTTCCACCGAAGAACGATCCATCAATATGCGGAGGCGAATCACGCCTTCGATCGGCGCAAGCGGAACAGATTGGAGCCGGGCAAAGTCTTCCTGAAAGCCCACCTGGCCTGAGCGGGAGCGATCGACATAAAGCAGGGATTCTTCAGGTTGGTAGTAAATGACCGTTTCTTCTTCCTCTCCAACAAAAATGCGGAACCCGAATTTTTTTGTAGCTTTAAGCACCGAAATCTCCGCATTGATCTCCAGCGATCGACTTTGGATTCCTGCCAGCAAATCATGCTTCGGGGTGACAACCTCGTCTTGCCAGTGGATATGCTCTCTATGCAGATAAGTCAATTCCGCGATAGGCTTCTGAAGCAGGCGCAAACCGTTCGAGGTTTGGATGAGTGATAACTCGCG
>JAGNWT010000060.1 GCA_017985935.1 Anaerolineales bacterium
GCTGGCTGGGCTACGGCGAACGTGCCAAAGCGGGTTTGATGTTCAACGAACTCGTTGCGAGCGGAAAGGTCAAAGCGCCGATCGTCATTGGGCGTGACCATTTGGACTCGGGCTCGGTGGCATCTCCCAACCGCGAAACCGAAGCGATGAAAGACGGCTCAGATGCCATCTCTGATTGGGCGATCCTCAATGCGATGATCAACGCCGTCGGCGGCGCGACATGGGTATCCTTCCATCATGGCGGCGGCGTGGGCATGGGCTACAGCCAACATGCGGGGCAGGTCATCGTTGCGGATGGAACGCCGGAAGCGGCTCGCAGGCTGGAAAGAGTCCTGACGACCGACCCAGGCATGGGTGTGGTCCGACACGCAGATGCCGGCTATGAGATCGCCATTGACGCTGCAAAACGTCACGGCATCAAAATGCCGATGCTTGGGAAATAGCGCGTGAGGAGATTTTTCATTGCGGTCATTCTCTCCCTGGTTTTGCAGGGCTGTGGTTCGATTCCCACGCTTTGGGGTGAAGATGCCCTGCCTGTTCTGCCGACCGTGCAAGTGCCGCAAGTGATTCCCCCGGCAACTGAGACTGCCACCATGACCGTTGCTCCGTCTGCCACCAGCACATGGACTCCCACCCCAACCCTTGCGCCGTCTCTGACCCCGCTGCCGACCTTGTACTTTTCACCAACGCCGGATTCTCCCGCTGCGCGCATCAAACGCGTGATCGTGATCACGTATGACGGTCTGCGCGCGGATGCGGTCGCTGCCGCACCGATGAAGAATCTACTCGGGTTGATGGAGACCGGCGCCCATGCTGCGCCGGCGGCGCGCACCATCAACTACGCGGTCACACTTCCCGCGCACGCTTCGTTGTTTTCAGGTCTGTGCCAGAGCAAACACGGCGTGGATTGGGATGTGACCACCTACTATCGCGGATACTCGAAGGGCGTGGATGTCTGGGACCTGGCTCATGCCGCGGGGCTGAAGACCGTGATGGTCGTCAACAAGGAAAAACTGCGCCAGCTCGCAGAGCCTGAGACCACCGATGTTTTCAAACTGGTGTACGGTATTGAATCCACCATCATGAAGAACGCCATCGACGAACTGCCGGCAGACTTCAGCCTGATGTTCGTTCACTTTGGCAGCGGCGACAACCGCGGACACAAATACGGCTGGATGTCCACCTGGCAGTTGAAAGCCTATCGCGATGGCGACGCAGCGCTCGGCGACCTTTTGACCGCGCTTGATGAGAACAACATGCGCGACAGCACCCTCATCATTGTCACCGCGGACCACGGCGGGCACGGCACCGGGCATGTTGGCACGGTGGATGAAGACCTGCTGATCCCGTGGGTGATCTCCGGGCCGGGCGTGCAGCAAGGTGAGATCACCGTGCCGGTCAGCATCATGGATACCGCGCCCACCATCGCCTACGCCCTTGAGCTTCCATTTCAAAGTGAGTGGGACGGGCTGCCCGTGTATGCCGCCTTTGGGCTTCCCCAACCTTATGTGCATGAAGGCAGGATCTGTAAATAAAATGATCTTTTCAGAATGGAAAATATCTGCGCGCCTTTGGACTCTCGCTCTGTTGATGTTCTTCCTGCAGGGATGCGGCGCTTCGCCGGCTCTTTCACAGCCGATGCCTGATGCCATCGTCACAGCCACTCTGACCCCCAGCAGCACCCCGCCCCCGCCCGCTGATGTTCCCCTCCCCACGATCACCTTCACCCCGCCCCCGCGCATTGACCGCGTCATGATCGTTTCCTTTGACGGCTTGCGCCCCGATGCCATCGCCGAAGCGGAGATGGATAACGTGCTCGCCCTCATGGAAAGCGGCGCGTACACTCTCAGCGCGCAGACCATCATGCCGAGCAGCACCCTGCCTTCGCACGCGTCCATGCTGGTGGGTACCTGCCCGGCCAAGCATATCGTGCGCTGGAACGAATACGTCCCGCAGAATGGATACGCCATCGGCACCGACATCTTTGACCTGGTCCACTCGGCCGGGCTGCAGACCGCCATGGTGGTGGGCAAGGAAAAACTGCGCCAGGTGACCGACCCCTCCAGCACGGACTTCTTCGCCTATGTGGACGGCACCGACAAGATCGAAGATTATTTTTCCATTGATGAACTTGCCATTGAACAGGTGCAGCGCGGATTCAATCTGATGTTCGTGCACTTCCCCGACGGCGACCTGCAGGGACATGAGAACGGATGGATGTCGCGCCAGCAGATCGTCACCTATCATCGGGACGACCAGTCGCTTGGCAGGATCCTGCAAGCCTTGAGAGACAATGCCATGTACGACAGCACGATCATCATCGTCACATCCGACCACGGCGGGCATGATTCCACGCACGGCGAGAACATCCCCGAAGACATGACCATCCCGTGGATCATCAGCGGACCGCGTGTGGTGCATACCCAGATCACGACCCAGGTGCGGACGATGGATACCGCCGCGACAGCGGCCTTTGTGCTGGGGCTGAACCAGCCGTCAGAATGGGATGGCGCGCCGGTCTTTGAGGCTTTTGGTCTGCCAGTGACCGCGCAGTCGCGGGTTTGCAGATAGATCATCAAAAGGGGGGATATTCACAAGGCGGGTGACTCCATGCCTGCCGCCGCATGAAGACTCACGGGGGCTACGTACTTACCGCAGTCAAAAGTTCCGTACCAGATTTCAGCCTTGATTTATGGACATTAAGCGTAATAATAAAAAGAGAATGGGTTCTTGTTTTGTGTTCGCTGCGACGGCTGCTTTTCAGAAAAGGAAGTTCCTATGATGTCTCAACCCCCGCTCGTCATTCCGGTCTTTGACCTCGTGTTGTGTCTTTCGCAGGCGGTGGACCTGGTGAGCCCGCAGGTGGCCGACCATCACATTCGCACGGCGCAGATCGCCTACGGGCTGGGGATGCAGATGAAACTTTCAGACGCCGAGATGCACGACCTGGTGGTCGCGGCTGCCATGCACGATGTCGGCGGTCTCACCCGCAAGGACAGGCTGGACGCGCTCGACTTTGAATATCAGGACCCCTACGGTCATTCGGTGATGGGCTATTTGCTGCTGCGATCCTTTCCCCCGTTCCAGACCCCGGCAGATATTGTCCGTTTTCATCATGTGCCCTGGCAGTACGGCGAAGGCTCCATGTTCGACGGGCTGCCGGTGCCGCGCGCGAGTCATTTGCTGCAGCTCGCGGACCGGGTTGCGATCCTGCTTGAACCGCGGCAGGATGTGCTGGAGCAGGTGGATGGGATCCTCGCAAAGATCCGGGCTCAGGCGGGCGAACGATTCATCCCGGAGCAGGTGCAAGCCCTGGAAGCGCTGGCAGACAAGGAAGCCTTCTGGCTGGACGCCATTCACCAGCAGCACATCAACTTTCTGGGCAGCCGCCTGCACTGGGAGCAGATCGAGATCACAGAGTCTGAATTTCTCGGGCTGACGAATCTATTCCGCCGCATCGTGGACTTCCGCAGCCCGTTCACCGCTTCACACTCCGCCGGAGTTGCCGCCGCCGCCGAGACCCTTTCCGGCTATCTGGGATTTTCACTTGCCGACCAGCGCCTGATCCATCTGGCAGGGTTGATGCATGACCTGGGCAAACTGGCCGTGCCGGCTGAGATCCTGGAGAAGAAGGGCAGCCTGACCCGCGAGGAATTTGCCCTGATGCGCCGCCACACTTACTATACCTATCATCTGCTTGAGCCGCTCAAAGCGCTGGATGTGATCCGCGTTTGGGCGTCCTTCCACCACGAGCGCATGGACGGTCACGGGTATCCCTTCCATCTCGCTGAAAAAGATCTGCCGCTGGGTTCGCGCATCATTTCGGTGGCGGATGTCTTCACCGCGCTCACCGAAGACCGGCCGTACCGCCCGGGCATGAGCGTGCAGGATGCCTTTCATGTCATGTCTGACGCCGTGCTGCAAAATCGGCTGGACCGCACAGTGGTGGACATGCTGTACACCCATCTCGACGAGGTGAACGAAGTGCGCCGCGCCGCGCAGGCTGCCGCGCAGGATGAATACCGCAGGTTCATCACGACCGCTGAAAAGATGACCCCCGAAACCGAGCTGGGTCTGTATCCCTTTTGAAGTTGAAGACCGCTTGAATCAAGATCCCCGCTCTCAGGCGGGGATCTTTTTTTGTTCACAGGTTGAAGATGCGGTGCGATACATCGGGCAGGGATTCGAAAGCCGGTCTGGCAAAGAAGTATCCCTGAAAGAACCGCACGCCCGCCTCCTGCAGCCAGTGATATTCGCTGGCGGTTTCCACCCCTTCGGCGATGATGTCAATGTGCAGCCGCCGGCAGATCTGGGCGATGCCGTTGAACACGCTTTGCCGCACATAATCATGGTGGATGTTGCGGATCAATCCGCGGTCGAGCTTGATGTAGTTCGGCTGGTATTGCACGATCAGCTTCAGCCCGGAGTGCCCCGCGCCGAAATCATCCACGGCGGTCTTGAAGCCGAAGTCTTGAATGATCTGCAGATACTGCAGCAGGTTGCGGTGATCGATCAGGCTTTCAGATTCGACCACTTCGAAAATGATGTTGTCGATCGGGATGCCGCTCTGGATGGAAGCGTGGAAGGTGGCTGTGATGCTCATATCCACTTCGTAGATGCTGGAGGCGGTCAGGTTAAGATTTAACTGGCTGGGGATGTTCAAACGGCTGGCGAGATAAATGGCTTTTCGGCGGCAGACCTCATCGAACTTGAGGAAGTTGTTCTGGGTCACCTGCGCGAAGACCGTGGCAGAAGGCTCGCCGCGCGGACCGCGCACCAGGGCTTCATAGGAGATGATCTCGCGGTTGTGAATATCCACGATGGGCTGAAAGGCGAAGCTGAATTCAAAATTGACCTCGCCCTTTGAGTTTGGGGGTGGATGATTAAAACGACTTTTCATAACGCTAAGGACTTTTCCTTCCAAGCCACTCGAACACGGCTTTTAACAATGAGGATGCCGCCGGGAACGGCATTTCAAATCATGATACTCAAGCCCCATTGAATCCATAAGCCATAATGATGGATGAATCGCTTTCGCATTTTTGACCACCCCGCGGGCGGAGCGAAGGTTAAAAAAGCCTCATAAAAATCGTTGGATTGGCGTGCGGCAGGCGTAGGGGATGCGTCAAGCATCTTTTGCAGGCAGGTGATAAAGTAGGGACATCTTCTCCTCCTCCTTAGCAATTGCAAGAGCCGGTGTTGGCGCACTGGCTCTTGCAATTTAATGGCAGTGGCTGTTAAGTTAGTTGCCGGGAGAAGTTCTGCGATCGAATTGTTTCCTGATCCCCAGAAAATACGCAACTCTCGTCACCCGCTCTGCGGGCAGGCTCGACCCGGCCGCCGCTTGGATTTCTTTATTTATAAAAAGTCCCCGCTTTTTTCAAGCGAGGGCTTTTTTACATTACCTTAGTGCATCGAACACATTGAAGGATTTCATGAACTCAGACATGGCTTTGTATTCTTCGTTGAAGGGCGCATTCTCAATGTGCATCTCTTCTTCAAAGACCATGGTCGGCTGGGTGTCCGGGTCAAAGACAGTCCATTCAGGCATGTCGCCGCCATTTGGGTCGCCCGTCCTGGCGAAGTTCGTCCAAACAAGGATCGACTGGTGCATGAGGGCATTCCGCGCGGCGTTGTCCTGTTCGTCACGCGGTTTGCCGATGAAGTCGAACCCAGCCTGGGTGTTGACACTGCCAAAGACGAATGGCAGTTCGGCGCCGTGCGGAGATCGGCGGTCCTGACAGGGCTGCTCGGGCAGATTGATCGGATAGTTAAAACGGTAGTAGTACGTGTTGGCAACTTCAGATTGCTTTGATGCCACATTCAGGGCATCGACGCGGAAAGCATAATCATCGCCCATCGCCAGGATGATATCGCCTTCTGATCTCCATACCCGTTGCGGATCCTGGGCGTACAGATCATACAGTTCTTTCAGCTTCGGCTCGATGCCCGGGTCGATCATGGTGAAGAGATTTTCCTTGAGGGTCTGTTCGCAGATGTGACTATCGGGCGTGTCGTAGAACGACCAATAGCTCAACTCGTCTGCCATGTTGCCGATCATCAGCTCGATGCCGGCGGTGTTACCGGAGGCGATCGCTTCGAGCGGACTCTGCTTGACCACGAAATCGCTTCCGTAGGTGGGAGCAAAAATCAGGTCCGAAAGAGGCGAACCGACCGCGCTCAAGACTTGATCCTGAATGTACATCAAGGCGCGGGTCGGGGCTTTTGTCCAAATGAAGGGAGAGGTGATCCCCGTTTGATCTTTGATGAGATTGGCGATCGCCCGTGAATTTTCAGCCGTGTGCAAAGGAGACCCGCTCATCACGATGGCGCGTTTGAACAGGTCTTGCGGATGTTCGGTGCCTAGCAGGGAAAGCAGGCTGGCGCCCCCAGCCGATTCGCCAAAGACCGTGATGTTTTGCGGGTCGCCGCCAAAGGCGGCTATGTTGTCTTTCACCCAACGCAATGCAAGGATCTGGTCTTCGATACCGGCATCGGCACTGCCTGCATACTCCGGGCCGCCGATTGCTGAAAAATCGAAGAAGCCCAATATGCCCACCCGATAGTTAATGGTGACCACGATCACATCGCCTTCTTTGGCGATGACGCTGCCGTTGTAGAGATCCTCCTTGCTCGAACCGCCAACGAACCCGCCGCCGTGGATGTAGACCATGACGGCTCGCTTCTCTTGCGAATCGGACGGCTTCCATATGTTCAAATACAGACAGTCTTCATTGTTCAATTCTTCGTTCGGATCGTCAATGACCACGGGGTCATACGCCTGCGGGCAGAACGCGCCAAACTCATAGGCGTTGAAGGTCTTCTGCCACGGTTCATGCGCCACCGGTGACTTGAACCGCAGGCTGCCGACTGGCGGCTCTGCGTAAGGGATTCCCAGAAAGACATCCAACCCATTTTGTGTAAATCCGCGGACGGGACCGCTGGTCGTTTGAACGTCTCCCGTGGCGACACTATCTTTGGGCAGTGTCTTCACATCGGGCCACAACTGCCATGCCGCCAGGACAACGATCACCATCCCCACGATCGAAAAAAGCTTCTTTTTCATCCATACCTCTTTCAGTCGAATTTACCAATATAAACCCCGGTCATGTCGGTACTGATGCGCTTTGTGAGAAACTCAAATGGATTGACATCCTCCGCTCGTAAGTATGAAGAAAAAATGTTTCTATTTGATTTGAAAGCATTACTTTGATCCTCCCCGCCGCCGCGGACCGCTCCGCGCCCTACCGCCCTCACCCTTCCCGAAGCGGATACCACCATCTTGCGAGAATATAATAAAGAAGAATCTGTTCTATAATCCAACCGTCGAATATTCGGGAACACATTTTTAGAGAGCAACATGAAATTAGAAGTTCACACGCCTGCATTTCCGTTAAATAAGTTCGTCAATCATTTCATCTATCATGAAGGCTTCAATCCTGTTCACAGCATGGATCGTTTCCTGCCTGACGGGAATGCGGAATTTATTATCGAGCTGACCGATAACCCCAAACACATCTATGACAACGAGACCCTGACCGAACTTC
The DNA here is from genome assembly GCA_017985935.1 of Anaerolineales bacterium. GTDB lineage: Bacteria > Chloroflexota > Anaerolineae > Anaerolineales > Villigracilaceae > Villigracilis. The sequence continues at coordinate 7,548 of JAGNWT010000060.1, forward strand.
AAGCCTGTCGCCACGCCTGGGTCAGCGGTGTTAGAACGCAGCCGATCACCATCCCCGCGGGCAGAGACAGCCGAATGTTGATCGTGGCTTTCAAGAAGGGGATGGCTCATCCGTTTTATGATTTCCCAATGACCGAGCTCGCGGACCTGGTGGTGGATGCCGACCTGGTCTTCGGTCAAAAGGTCCACGCTCTCAGAGAACAGCTGCTGCACTGCAATTCGATACGGCAGATGTTCTTGCTGGTCGAAAAATTCCTGCTGGGGCAGGCGGGCGACCTGCTCCACGCCAACACCCCGTCACAGTGCATTCAATATGCCATCTCCAACATTACAAACCAGCCGACCGTTCTGGAATTTCAACAGCTCAGCAGGCAGATAGGATATTCCCAAAAACATTTTATCGACCTGTTCAAGAAACAGGTCGGCGTGCCTCCGAAACAATATCTCCGGATCATTCGCTTTCAAAAAGCGATATTGGAAATAGAAAACAAGGCATCCATTCACTGGAGTCGTATCGCCGCGGAAAGCGGATTCTACGACCAGGCACATTTCATCAATGAATTCAAGGATTTTTCAGGCTTCACTCCGAACGAGTATATAAAAAAGAAGGCGGAAGATCCCAATTACATCCCGGTTGGTTAGGTAAATTTTTTCCAATACCGGGACCGTTGTTTTCCATAAAATCACTCCATAACAACAAGGAGAAATTTCATGGAAAACCTATACATCAACCACATTGCTGTTTTTGTCTGTGCCATTCTCAACCTGGCGCTGGGGGCGTTATGGTACTCCCCCGTTCTTTTTTACAAGGGTTGGTCGCAGGAGACAAACCTTGGCGAGGAACAACTCGCAAGATCAAACCCCGCCAAAACCTATGGGCTGGCTTTTCTCTTTGCGCTCGTCATTTCCTACAACCTGGCGTTCTTCCTCGGAGACGCTCAAACCAATGCCGTGTGGGGCGCAACCGCCGGTTTCCTCGCGGGCTTTGGCTTCTCCGCGCTGATCTTTGCCATTATCGCCCTGTTTGAACAGCGTTCATGGAAGTATATTTTCATCAACGGCGGTTACATCACCGTGTACTTTACGTTGATCGGCTTTGTGCTTGGAGTATGGCGCTAGGGCGCGGACCGGACCTCATGTTCATAAAGATCACATTATTGGTAGTGGAGTTGTCGCTCGTTGGCATCTATGGCGCATTCGGCTTTGCAAAAACGTTTCGCACGCAAAAGGTGAAGGAACAAATGCCCTGGGCCGGAAACCGTTCGGAGCATTTCATCCGTTTTATCGGTGTATCGGAATTGACCGGTGCGCTGGGCATTCTAGTGGTTATGCTCACAGACGGTCTTCAATGGCTGGCTGTTTTGGCGGCAGGCGGGTTTACACTGATCCAGATACTGGCGATCTTCACGGAGCACCTGCCAAGGAAAGAGTACAAAGTACTGCCCTTTAACCTCATGCTGCTCGCGTTTTCGGTGTTCATGCTCGCTGGCTATTTGTAGGAGACATTATGGACGGGAAGTTTGGACAGTGGTTCATGGACGGCGGTCATGTGATCGTTGGGCTGGCGGTCATACTCCTGTCAACGGCCATTCACCTGGCCTTCGTCAGAGAACGGAACTGGCGGCTGGCGGCTGAACTGCTTTTGATGTATTCGATGGGTGTTTCGGGCTTCAAAGGCATCTTCGGCGGATTCGTCATGCACTATTTCTTTGCAGATGAAATGGCGCGTTCGATCGGATGGCCTCCGGGAAATCCGTTTCAGACCGAGGTGGCGTTCTTCAATCTTGCGGTTGGCATCCTCGGCGCGCTCACCTTCTTTCGCAGGGACTTCTGGCTGCCGTTCATCATCGTTTCCACCGCGATGGGCTGGGGCGCTGGCTTTGTTCACCTGACCGATATGCTCGAACACGGCAATTTCGCAGGCAACAACGCGGGTCCCATTCTGTATGCAGATATCTTCATGCCGATCCTGCGCATTGTCTTGTATATAATCCATCGCAAGAATCAGACCCGAGAGAACAAAGGAGATACGCATGGACAGTAAACATTTGACAGGCAAGCCCGATGCAGACGCTGTGAATATCACGCCGTTAGCCCACGAGGCGGTCATTGATGCGCCGCTGATCGAGGTGTGGAATGTTTGGGCGACCAGTGCAGGGCTGCGGGCATGGATGGCGCCTCATGCGGAGATCGATCTGCGCGTGGGCGGGTTGATGCGGGTGAACTACAACCCCGAGGGGCAGCTCGGCGACCCTCAAACCATCATCAATACGGTTCTATCCTTTGAGCCGCAAAGAATGATCTCGATCAAAGTGGTAAAGACGCCCGAGGGATTTCCCTTTCCGAACGCGATCACTCAGATGTGGTCGGTCATTTATTTCGCGGAAGTTGATTCCAAAAGAACTGCCGTTCGCGAGGTGAGCCTCGGTTTTACCGCCGACGCGGAATCGCAGCAGATGCGGAAGTATTTCGAGCGCGGGAATTCCGCCACTTTGGATGGATTACAGCGGTATTTCACAGGGAAGACAAAGTAGGCAAATGCGAAGCCCCTGCTTTAAGGGGCTGAGCTCACGCCTGCTTCATAAGAAAGCATGGGATTTCTGAACCCACCTCATCATTCCCAAAGAGCAGGGGAGAAGGGGCAGGGATGCGTTGCCCATTTTTGAGCCTCCTACGAGCCTGAAATTGAGGTTTTGCCCCCTGCCTTGGGGTGGCGGGCTGAAAAATGAGAATCGAAGGATGAACGAAGGATGATCGAAGGATGACTATGGGAGCACAATGAGCAAGAATGAAAGGGGAGTTATGAAAGGGGAATGATGAATCCACCCTAATTTTCTCAATTCGCTACCCCGCCCTCGTAAACCGACTATACCGCCACTCCAACGCTTCCCTGCTGGGATAGTGACTCTTCGAACTCGGCAAAATTAGCGTGGACTTGTGCAATCCCTTCAAGCCGTGCTGCAAAACGGGACCGTCTTCCTCTTCCAAAATATCTGCGCGGACTTGGATAACGTAATCGGGAGTTACACCGATGATAAAGGCATCGTAAGCGGAATGATGCAGCTTGCACAGCGACAATCCATTATCGATCGTGGACTTACCTTCGGGCATATTGTCTGGAATGATATGAGCGGCATCGAGCAATTCACGATGTTTCAAACAGCACAAAGTCCATTCTCGTCCGAAAATCCGTGACGCGAAGCGGTCTTTTAACCAACTCTTCCCTCGCATATTTGGATTGGCTGTATAATATCTTCAAGTAAATCAATTCAGGATATTTTCAACTATAGCCATTGCAATCCGTAAATAGCGGGTAATAAGGAGTTTGCCATGTCACCAAAAACAAGTTGGAAAGATGTAATTGCAGAACGACAGAAAGAAAGTTTCGTTGGTCGTAAAGATTACATCAAGCAATTCACTGATAACTTTGCATCCGACATACCAAATTATTTACTATTCTTTGTCATCGGCGAGGGAGGCGTTGGTAAAAGTACTTTACTAAAACAATTTGAATCTGTTGGCAAGGACCCAGAGATTGATGCTCTCGTTATTATTTGCGATGATGAACAATCCTCTCCTGTTGCTGCAATGGGGTATATTGCTGAACAGTTAGCCAAACATGACATAAAATCAAAAGAGTTCAACGAGCAATACAAAACCTACCGCACACGGCGAGATGAGATAGAGTCAGATCCAAAAGCACCACGTGGGGCATTAAATCTTGTTGTTCGTGGAATGACTGACTTTGCAATTAAAGCTGCGCGCCGCGCCCCAGGTATTGGGGTTTTTGCTGAGTACGTTGACGAGAAAGAAGCAGGTGACGCATTGACTCAAGGGGTCAATTATCTTGTTGACCGAATTGGAAACAAAGACGAAGTTCAATTGTTACGTGAGCCTGAAAAAAATCTCACACCACTATTTATAGAGTTGATCAATGAGGCATGTAACAATGCCCGTTTGGTGCTTATGTTCGATGTCTTTGAGCGTACTCGTGAAGCACTCGAACCGTGGCTCTTGGAATTTCTAGATTTCAAGTTTGGCGAATTTGACACGGGAACAACATTTGTAATAAGTGGGCGTGACACTGTAGATCAACGCTGGACACAAATAGCAAGTTCAATCTGTTACATTACACTCGAACCATTTACTCTTGATGAAACTCGCTCTTATTTGCGATTCCGAAAGATAACAAACAAACAGCTTGTTGCACAGATATTTGAAGACACAGGAGGGTTACCAGTACTTGTTGAGTTGTTAGCAGGCACAAACCCCAAACCTGGCTCGTCACTTCCTGACATAAGCAAAGATGCGGTCAAACGGTTTTTGCAGTGGATTCCCGAAGAAGAACGCCGACGGGTTTCTTTATTAGCTGCCGTACCTCGTACTTTCAATTTAGATATATTGAGTGCAACGCTCGGCAACAATGCAAATAATGACTTTAATTGGCTATCTGTACAGAGTTATATTCGAACAAGTACTACACGTGGATGGTTTTATCACGAAAAGGTTAGAGAATTGATGCTGCGATATCTCAGGAATACAAGCCCAAACGATTTAATAACCGCCAATGAACTGCTTGCCAACTTCTTTAAAGCAGAACAAATAAAGATGGGGCTTGAAATTAAAGAGACATATGACAATGAAATTTGGAAAATTCTAGAAATTGAGAGAGTTTACCATCTAGTCTGTGAGCACCCAAAAAACAATGTAAAAGATTTAATAAATACTTTTCTTGAGTCGTTTCGCTGGAAGAGGGGCATTGCAGAGAGAATTGTAGAGATTTGCCGTCAAGCATCCCGCGAAACTGGGTCAAAAGAATTAGCAAAAGCGCTTGAAATATTAACTAGTTTTTATCAAGCCTATAAGAACAATGAATTCGAAAATCTTATTTCCCAAGCAAAATTACTTTCCCAATACAGTAACCTGAGTTCAGTTGCAGAGTCCGTTTTACTTAATCGCCGCGGGGAAGCATTTCGGCATCTAGAAAAAAACAAAGAAGCGCTAATGGATTTTGATCACGCTATTTCGCTTGATAGAAATTATGCGTGGGCATATGCTAATCGCGGTATCACCCATAGGGAAATGAAAAATTACGAATTAGCACTATCAGATCTGAGTTGTGCAATTAAACTGGATGAAAATAACGCGTCATTGGTAGCAATTCGCGGGGAAACTTATGAAGCAATGAATGATCACGAGAATGCGATTTTAGATTTTGACCGCGCAATATCCATTAATGGAAAATATGATCTTGCCTATGCTAATCGTGGGGTTTCCTTTTTTCAGATGGGAAAATATGACAATGCATTAAGTGATTTGAATCGTGCAATAGAACTTGATAAAGATTATCACTGGGCATATGAAAAGAGAGGCATCGTATTACGCAATCTAGAGCGCTACGAAGAAGCCATAGATTCATTGACTAAAGCAGAAGAGACCAGTGCAACATGTGCTAACTGTCTTGCTGAACGTGGAATAACATATCAAGTTATGGGACAACTAAACAATGCATTGGCAGATTTCAACCGTGCTATTGAATTAGAAGATAAATTTGCAAGTGCCATTTTGCACAGAGGGATAATCTATCAAGCGCTGAATAATTATGAACAGGCTTTATTAGATTTCAACCGCGTAATCGAACTAGATGAAATCCACCAATGGGCGCTCGCTCAGCGAGGATTCACTTATCTTCGAATGGGAAAGCTTAACTTAGCGCTTACAGACTTTGATTATGTTCTGAATTTAAATTTGGACAACGAGACTGCACATTTCGTGCATGAGCAAAGAGGCGTAGCACTTAGAAGACTCAATCGACATCAAGAAGCAATTGAATCGTTGACAGAAGCAGAAAAATTATTTGACAAATGTCCAGTCTGTATCGCTGAACGAGGTGTCGCATACCATTTGTCAAAAAAATACGAACAAGCTTTACGTGACCTTGATCGCGCAATTGCGTTTAATGAGAACTACACATGGGCTATTGCATGGCGAGCTGAAACATATAGGAACACGGGAAGGTACCAGCAGGCTTTGGCTGACTTCGACCTTGCCATAGCCCAAAACGAGAAATATGTATGGGCGATTTCTCAGCGTGGATTGACATATTTTCAAATGGAAAAACCTGAGCAGGCAATTATTGACCTCACCAATGCTATTGCTATTGATGATAAAAATACACAGCCTCTAACACTTCGTGCTCAGGTATATCGCCACCTTGGCAAAAACGATGAGGCGCTTTTAGATTTTGATCTTGCTGTTGAACTTGACAACAAGAACGAGGACATAATTGCACAACGTGGATATAACTACCTTTCAATGGGAAAATATAAAGAAGCATTAAAGGATTTTGACAGTGCAATATTAATTGACGAGAAATTCCATTGGGCACATGAACAAAGAGGAATTGTTTTACGCAATCTAAAAAGACACGAGGAGTCCATTGTTGCGTTAACTTATGCTCACGAATTAGAATCTACATGCTTTGCCTGTGTAGCCGAACGTGGAGAGACTTATCGACAGTTTGGACAACATCAAAAAGCACTGGCAGATTATGATCAAGCCATTGAATTGGGTTTCGCCAAAGATAAGGGAGCATGGCTTCAAGGCATAACTTACCGAGATATGGGTAATTATGAAGAAGCAATTAATAAAATTGACCTTGCTATAGAGTTGGGCGAGAAAAACGCACCCGCCTTTGCCAGTCGTGGAGAAGCATATAGACGGATAGGTGATTTTGAAAAAGCGCTTTCAGATTTTAACCACGCAATTGAGCTGGATGATAAATTAGATTTCGCATTTGCATTTCGTGGAGAATTACATCGACGTTCAGGAAATCTTGAACTTGCAATTAAGGATTTGTCCGTAGCAATTGAATTAGATCCTGAGCAAGATATCTTTGCGCGTTCAAGGCGAGCTATCGCCTATCATGCATTAGGCGATATAGCTTCTAGGGATTCTGATATATCTAGAGTTATGGAAAAGGAATCAGAAGTTGAAACAAACTTCTATGAAAAAGCAGTGATGTCCGTGTTAAACGGTAAACATGAACAAGCAATCCAATTCTTGAAAGCTGCTTTCAAAGAATATCCAGCAGATAAACTTTACGCTCAAAATGATGATGCACTGAATCCGTTAAGTAATATTCCTGAGTATCGGGAAACAATGAGTGCAGGCTAACAGCCAAAAGAATGCCCCTCGAAACCGAACCAACCTCCCCCGTAGCGTGAAGCGGGGGATTTTTTCATCCCCAATTCCCAAACTACCGATTCCCTAAATCCCCACCCCCTTCATCTGATACAATACGCCCCGTCCAGTTCTTGCGTTGAGCCTGTCGAAACGACTAATCTCTAATCATCCAATCTCAAATATCGGAAAATACCATGGCAAACGAATCCTTAGTCATCTACTCCATGAACAAAGTGGGGCGACTCATCCCCATCAGCAACAAAATGATCCTGCGCGACATTTCGCTCGGCTTCTACTTCGGCGCCAAGATCGGCGTGCTCGGTCTTAACGGCGCGGGCAAATCCACCTTGCTGCGCATCATCGCAGGCATCGACAAAGACTACATCGGCGAGATCTCGCAAGCCAAAGGCTACACCTACGGCTACCTCGAGCAGGAACCCAAACTCGACGAAACCAAAACCGTCATCGAATGCGTCAAAGAAGCGGTGCAACCCATCGTCGATATGCTCGCGCGCTTCGATGAGGTCAACGCCAAATTCGCCGAACCCGACGCCGATTTCGACGCCCTCGTGGCAGAGCAAGCCAAACTGCAGGAAGAACTCGACAAGCACGACGCCTGGAATCTCGACAGCCGCCTCGAACTCGCCATGGACGCCCTGCGCTGCCCGCCGTCGGATACGCCCATCAAGGTCTGCTCAGGCGGAGAAAAGCGCCGCGTCGCGCTCACCCGACTCCTGCTCACTGAACCCGATGTTCTCCTGCTCGACGAACCCACCAACCACCTCGACGCCGAATCTGTGGCGTGGCTCGAACATCACCTGCGCGACTACAAAGGCACCGTCATCGCCGTCACCCACGACCGCTACTTCCTCGACAACGTCGCAGGCTGGATCCTCGAACTCGACCGCGGCTACGGCATCCCCTACAAAGGCAACTACTCCTCCTGGCTCGAACAAAAACAAGAGCGCCTGCGCCTCGAAGAAAAAGCCGAAAGCCAGCGCCAAAAGACTCTCAGCCGCGAACTCGAATGGATTCGCATGGGCGCCAAGGCACGTCAGGCAAAGGGACAAGCCCGCGTCACCGCCTACGAAAAATTATTGGGGCAAGAAGCCGAAGCCCGCCGCGAAGAGCTGGATATCTACATCCCGCCTGGTCCGCGCCTCGGTGATCTCGTTTTTGAATTTGATAAGGTGACCAAGAGCTACGGCGACCGCCTCATTCTCGACGGGTTTTCTGCCTCTATTCCTCCAGGCTCTATCGTCGGGATAATTGGTCCCAACGGCGCAGGCAAGACTACCCTGCTCAAGATGATCACAGGCAAAGAGACTCCCGATAGCGGCACCATCAAGATCGGTGATACCGTCAAATTCTCATACGTCGACCAAACCCGCACCCTCGACCCTGAGAAAACCGTCTACGAAGAAATTTCAGGCGGCGCAGAAAATCTTGAGCTTGGCAAACGCAAAGTCAACGCACGCGGCTATGTCTCATCCTTCAACTTCGCAGGCTCCGACCAGCAAAAGAAAGTCGGCATCCTCTCTGGTGGTGAGCGCAACCGCGTCCACCTCGCCAAGACCCTCACCGAAGGCGCCAACGTCCTGCTCCTCGATGAACCGACAAACGATTTGGATGTGAACACTCTCCGCGCTTTGGAAGAAGCCCTCACCGAATTCGCAGGCGTCGCCTTAGTCGTCTCCCACGACCGCTGGTTCCTCGATAGAATCTGCACCCACCTCATCGTCTACGAAGGTGACTCGGTGGCGAAAATGTACATCGGCAACTGGTCTGACTACGAAACCATGATGACCGAAAAGTTTGGCAAAGATTTAACTCCGCATCGAGTGAAGTATAGAACGTTGAAGAGATAACGGATTCCATTATTGGTAATTTATCAAAAACAGAGGGATTATGACAAAGAAACGCGTAGTCGTGTTAGGCGCCGGATTCGGCGGATTGGAACTCAGCTCAATTTTATCGGATATGCTGGGTGATGAATTGGAACTGACGTTGATCGACAGGAATGATACGTTTTCTTTTGGCTTTTCCAAGTTCGATGTAATGTTCGGCTTCAAAGCGCCCGAGGAAACGCGCATTGCGTATCGTAATATTAATAAGCGCGGCGTGACATTTCGCCAGGAGACAATCACCTCCATTGACCCTGTGATGCGGCGCGTGACAACCAACAGAGCCGCATACGATGCGGATGTGCTGGTTGTCGCTTTGGGTGCCGATTACAACATGGCACACACACCCGGTCTTGCAGAGGCGGGCAATGAGTTCTATTCATTTGCAGGTGCCGAACATTTGCGCAGCGTTTTACCAACATTTAACAAAGGACGCGTCATTATCGGCGTTACCTCTACACCATTCAAATGTCCGCCCGCGCCAAGCGAAGCCGCGTTGCTGATGCACGATTATTTAACGAAGCGCGGCATACGCGAAGAATGCGAGATCAGTTTGGTGATGCCCTTTGGCGTGCCAATACCGCCCTCCCCCGAAACGTCAGCGGCGTTATTATCAGCATTCAAGGAACGTGCCATCAGTTTTATTCCAAATCGTCTTGTCCGCGCATTGGATGGCGCCCGGCGCGTTGCCATTCTGGATAATGGAGATGAGATGCCGTACGACCTCTTCCTCGGTGTTCCCAAACATCGAGTGCCGGATGTAGTCGCCGCGAGCGGCATGACAGAAGATGGTTGGATCCCTGTGGATACAAAAACATTGAAAACGCGTTTTGAAAATGTGTATGCGATCGGTGATGTAAACAGCGTTGGGACTCCAAAAGCGGGCGTGTTTGCCGAAGGCGCGGCGCGTACAGTCGCTGCTGAGATCATCGCCGACCTAAAAGGCGGTCAAGCGGATGCATATCGCGGCGTGGGAACTTGTTACATTGAATTCGGAGCACAGCATGTGGGCAAAGTACAAGTGGAGTTCCTCGCCGGTCCACCAACGGGAAGTTTTACCGAAGCATCGCTCACGTTAGCAGATGAGAAGAAGGAATTCGGCTCAAGCCGCAGAGCAAAGTGGTTTGGTTTGAAATAATCTTCCTGGAAGCGCGGCAAATTCGGCAGGGATTTGACTCCGCATCGGGTGAAGTACCGCACGCTGAAGAGATAAATTCATCCCCATAGGGGCGGAGCTGCAAAGCGCCCGCCCCTTTTTTGTTTGTATAATTATCCTTGGGGGACGCTGTGCAGCGTTTTGCCGCTGCAACTCCAACACACAGGCAACCCCTGGACTGATAAATTTATCCCGGTAAGAGCGGGGTCCCTCCGCTTCTTTTATGTAACAGTCCGCAAAATGTTGTAAACTGTATATAGTTACCTTCTTCGTATCCCCTTTATTGTTATAGCAGAAGGATGGGATAAAAGGCTGCCCACAATGAATGCTCTACTTAAATCCTGGTTATCTGTCCCTGTTTTCCTGCACGACGAAGATCAAACCAAAAAGGCAAAGATTCTTCACCTGCTTCAAATCAGTATGCTTGTTACATTGTTGCTGGCTTTCTTTGGTGTGTTTGTTATCTTCGTAAACAAAACTCTTACGCTGGCTCTTATCATTGCCATGCTGGTATTTTTATTGGCTTCCTACTGGCTGTCGTTACGAGGACATTTTTTTGCAGCCAGTCTATTATTTGTGAGCGAGTTGTGGGTCGTATTTTCCATCATTATCTTACTTACAGGTAGATTTAACACATCCTATGTCTCCTTGCATCTGGCGGTCGTTGTCATGGCAGGTGTACTTTTGGGGATGCGCCCCACCATAATTTTCAGCCTGCTGAGCATTCTCTTTGGGCTTGGGTTGGCAATTCTGGAATCTGCGGGGTACCCCCTTACCCGTCATTTCCTGGTTCAGCCTCTGGCAGGCTGGTTCACATGGGTACTTTCCTTTATCCTGATATTGACTCCCCTGACTCCCACGATACAAAATATTGTCCGCTCGATCGTTGCCTTGCGCGACAAGCAGCGCTTCATTGAGAGTATTCTGGCTGCCACACCGAATATCATTCATATTTTTGACCTGCAAGAGCGGCGCAGCATATTCTCAAGCCGCAGTTTGCTTGCCACACTGGGTTATACGCCGGAACAATTCCAGTCGACAGATGGCGCCGATCTGCTTCACCCGGAAGACCGCATGCAGCAAGCGAACCTGTATAAACTGGCGGAAACCGCGAAAGATGGCGAGACCTTAACGGCTGAATACCGTATGCGTTCCAGCAGCAATGACTGGCACTGGTTTCTGGAACGGGACATGGTATTCGAGCGCGGCGCCAAAGACGAGCCGCAGAAACTGATCGGGATCATTATCGATATCACCGAGCGCAAGCAATTGGAAGCCGAACTTGAACGGCTGGCGACCATCGATCCATTAACCGGGGTGCTCAATCGCCGCCAGTTGGTCTCTTTGGCAACGGTCGAACTTGCACGGGCTCACCGCTATGGGCATCCGACATCTGTGGTCATGTTGGACATTGACTTCTTCAAGAAGATCAACGATACCTATGGGCATGTTACTGGAGACAGTGTGCTGGCGGGACTGGCACACCTATTGACCGAGTTGTCTCGAACCAGTGACCTGGTGGCACGCTTCGGCGGCGAAGAATTTGTACTCATCCTGCCTGAGACAAACTTGATTGATGCCCAAGAGGTCGCTGAACGTATCCGCCAGAAAGTTGCCAATACTCCATTCGTCGTAGATGGACAAGCCATTCGGATTACGGTCAGTTTGGGCGTGACGAACAGCGAAAGAAGCGGGCAGGATTTTGCGTCCCTGCTTAAGGATGCAGACCACCTGTTGTACCAAGCCAAGCAATCGGGAAGGGATCGGGTTGTCTCTCGTAACTAAAAAATTCATACACAAGATCTTTATTGTTGGCAACCCACCGGGATGACGACCGGGAAATTCGGCAAAGACCTCACTCGCATCCTGTGAAGTACAGAACACTGAAGAGATGGTTAAATTCTACGTTTGCCCTTGCATAGTTTAGACGGAGGCTTTCATGGATAAAAAATATGAGATCGTCTGGCGCGACCCACAAAAAACGGTTTTGAAGGTTAATTACCAGCCATCCATTGACTGGTCCGATGGCTTATCGGCGAACATCGAAGCCATGGATGCCATCAGGGAAGTGCAAAACGATGTCCTGTTATTTCATGATACTTCGCAAAGCACCATCGACCTGCTTGGCTTCGGGAGCGTCCACGACCTTTTCTACAACAAATTACCCCGCCCGCCGCAGAACTTGAAAATGATCGTTGTGGTCTTTCGTAGTCCCAACGTCGTGAAATCGGTGGGCGCGTCCATCGAAATTTTGGACAAGCTTTTTTTCAAACGCAAGTATGCGCACATCGTAGGCTCCCTGGAAGAAGCGGAGCGATTGATCGCGCAGGCTGGATTTTAGGTAAAATATAAAATTCCTTGGGGAGGTCCGTGGACCTCCCCTGCATTATATTGAGGAAACCATGCCGCTATTTGACTTCTTCAAAAAGCCATCTAAAAAAGAAGCGCCTTCTCAACCTCAACAAGTTGACAAAGACCTCATGTCGCCTGAAATGCAGCAGAAGCGTTACGAGGCGGCAATGGAGTTCGTAAAAGAACTTCAAGAGAAGATCCCCTTGGTTGGAGGCAGACCTCATGCAGGGACTGTCCTGGCAATTGCCGCCCGTCTTGCGGGCACAAATCTTTATCGGTCCATGAACTACAAACAGGATGTAAAACCCGGCACGGTCGTCCTCTCGGAAGAGGTCAATCAAGCCTGGCCGCAATTGATGAACCTGTTTGCTATTCACTGCAAGCAGAATGGAATGGATGTTTTATCCAGCCCGCTGGTTACGGAGTTTCCTCAAAAAGATAAACCTTTGATGACCGTGGAACAAGTCCAGTTGGAATATCAGGATCAGTACGATGCGATCATGAAAAAACACGGGCTTGATCACTTGAACGCCGCCCGCGCCGGAATGATGGTGGCTGCCATAGCCTTTCAATATCATTGTGTCAGGGCGAAGGATATTGACCCGCGAATAGGGACCGGGATCGTGGCGATGGGAGTTGTTGAAGGCGCGAAGACCGCTCCGCCTCCGCTGGGCACGCCCAATACAATTGCCCTGCCAAAGAAGAACAATGCCCGGCTCGTTCTGGGCGAAGATGAAGCCGCAGCCAGGGAAGCCCGCGAGAACGGCGGCGTATTTATTCAACTCCCGCCCGGGATGATGGATATTTTGAAAGCAGGCAATATGGCTTATGCTATTTACGAGAAGGCTCTGATCAAGCAGATCGAATCCCAGATCCCAAGGATCGATTTTGTAGAAGCCAATGTGGATGAACTATTTGCTGAATGGAGATCAAAGCCGGAGGAGCAGGCTCCGGTTTACGTTCGCCTGATCGTTTGGCTCAAGAAGAACGCATCTGCTCATGGCTACGAACAAGATGGGAACAGCTGGGTCAAAAAGTGACAGAGCTTGCGAAGCGCAGAACGTTGAAGAGATCCATTCTTGCAGGGGCGGCATACCAGGTCGCCCTTTTTCTTTTCACGTATCAGATCGAATTTGATTCGTCAATCGTGTAAACTACGCATCAGAAACCATGTTCAAATTCACGGTCATCGCCGCAATCCTCTTCATCACCACAGCCATCAACGTCATTGCCACAGTGATCAGCTGGCGCAGGGCGAATTCGAGGTTTGGTCTATATTTCGCCGTGGGGATGACAGGGATCACATTTTGGACACTGGTGTCGGGGCTGGACTACGCGGCAGTTCCGATCTCTTTGAAGGTCTTCTTCGCAAAATTGGAATATGTCGGCTATCACATAGCGCTGATCTACTTCCTGATGTTTGTTCTGTCCTATGCGGGGTATGGGAGCTTGCTGGAGAACAGCTTTGTCCGCGCCTTCTTGTGGATCGTCCCTGCCTCGAACGTTCTCCTCGCGTGGACGAATGAATGGCACCAACGGTTGTGGAGAGGTTTTACGCGGAGCCAATTTGGGGATAACACGGTCATCTTTGAGCATGGTCCCGCTTTCCTGTGGGTGGCGGGTACCGGGTACCTGCTCATCGCAGGCATCGTTCTAACCGCCTGGCTGGCTTCCCGCCGCGGGTCTGAATATGCCCGCCGTCAGGGACGCCTGTTGTTCTATGGCAGTTTGTTGCCCCTGCTTGGAAATCTGATCTATCAATTCCAGCCGCTTGAATTCGATGGGGTGGATTGGTCGAGCATTCTGCTCTCCATCTCGAGCCTCTTGTTCCTGTGGGCTTTATACGGCACGCGCCTGCTGGACCTCATTCCGATCGCCCGCGAGAAATTGATCGAAAGCCTGGGAGATGGCATGGTCGTGCTCGATACGCAGGGTCGCATCGCGGACCTCAATCAGCCTGCCGCCCGCATGATCGGCTCCGCGCCTCAAAGATTATTGGGGCGAAATGTGAGCGAAGTCCTGCCGTTTACCCGGCACTTTGAAGAACTGTACACCGGGCGCGAAGTAAGAACCGAGTTGGAAATTGGGGATGCTGAAAAGCAGTACTTCGATGTGCTGGTTTCCCCGTTGTTTGAAGGCAAAGCAACCGTGGTTGGGCATCTCATCATTTTTCGTGATGTGACTCTCCGCAAGCAAAATGAACTTCGCCTGCTTCAGCTTAATCAGGCTGTGGAGCAAAGCCCCATGTCAGTGATCATCACAGACATGGATGGGATCATCACCTATGTGAATTCGCGCTTCACAGCCCTGACCGGCTATACCTTTGACGATGTGTCGGGGAAAACAACCAGTATCCTGCAATCCGGGCAGACGCCTGTTGAAGTTTATCGCAGCCTTTGGCAGACGATCCGGGCCGGGCAGGTCTGGAAGGGTGAGTTACTGAATAAAAAGAAGAATGGTTCATTGTATTGGGAAGATGCCACAATATCCCCGGTGCTCGATCTCAGCGGACGGATGCTCAACTTCATTTCGGTCAATGAGGATATAACCGATCGCAAGCACGCCCAGGATGAATTGCAAAAGCTCGCTGTCACCGACTCGCTGACGGGCTTGTTCAATCGCCGTCATTTTTTCGAGATCGCAGAAAAGGAATTCGCCAAGTCAGCCCGCTATCGCAGACCCCTGTCCGTGATCCTTTTTGACATCGACTTTTTCAAAGACATTAATGACACCTACGGGCACATTGTCGGCGACCAGACTCTGATCCAGATCGGGAGAACGCTCCACGAAATGGGGCGGCAGACCGATATCGCGGCCCGTTATGGCGGGGAAGAGTTTGTCATTCTGCTGACCGAAACAAATAGCGAGGATGCCGAGATCGTTGCCGAGCGGTTGAAAAGATTGATGGCGGGTTCATTCATTCAAGACGGCGAGAACAAAGTCCATTTCACCGCCAGCTTTGGCGTGACCGGCATGAGCGAGAACGCGCCGTCTGAATCTCTCGACCGTTTGATCTCACAGGCCGACCAGGCTTTGTATGAAGCCAAAAGAACAGGCAGAAATCGGGTGGTCTGCTACCGCTGATCGTAATGTGTTAAATCCCAAACTTGGGCAATGCTTCGCAGTGTATCGTCCCTGTATCTCTTTTATCAACAGCGTGTTGTAACCATCACCTTATCGGTAAAGGAGCAAGACATGGAAACGATCGGAACGGTCATTATAGGCGGGGGGCAGGCGGGACTCTCTATAAGTTATCACTTGAAACAATTGGGACATGAGCATATCGTTTTTGAAGCGGCGGAGAAAGCGGGGAATGCCTGGCGCAACGACCGCTGGGACTCGTTCACTTTCGTCACGCCCAATTGGACGATCCAACTCCCTGGCGCGGAATATGATGGCGACGACCCTGACGGGTATCTGCCCAAAGAGAAGATCGTTGATTACTTTGAGCGTTACATCGAGAAGTATGATCTGCCTGTGCGCTTCAAAACGTCCGTGTTGGAAGTTGCCCCAATGGACGGAGGCGGCTATCAGGTCAGGACAGAGGCGGGAATGGTTCAAGCCAGGAATGTGGTCATCGCGACGGGTTCCTTCCAAAAGCCAAAGATCCCCTCATTCGCTTCGAATCTTCCCGCCGATATTCTGCAGCTCCATTCAGGGTTTTATCGCAACCCGGCGCAATTGCCTGATGGCGCGGTTTTGGTGGTTGGGGCGGGGCAATCGGGTTTGCAGATCGCGGAGGAGTTGTATCAAAGCGGACGCAAGGTGTATCTCAGTGTGGGTTTTGCGCCGCGTGCGCCGCGCCGTTATCGCGGGCGGGATGTCT
>JAGNWT010000126.1 GCA_017985935.1 Anaerolineales bacterium
ACGTATCTCATCAATGAAAACTTTGGCTATTACCACGCGGGCATCTTTCTGTTGGACGACCGCAAAGAATACGCTCTTTTGGTGGCTGCAAACAGCGAAGGCGGCTTCCGAATGCTGGAAAGAAAACACCAACTTAAGGTTACAGAAACAAGTATTGTGGGATACACCACATTAAATGCCAAGGCGAGAATCGCGCTCGACGTAGGCAAAGACGCTGTTTACTTCGACAACCCTGACCTGCCAAACACCCGCTCTGAAATGGCGCTTCCGCTTGTGGTCGGCGGGCAGGTTTTGGGCGCGTTGGATGTGCAAAGCACGGAAGAACAAGCCTTCTCTGAAGAGGATATCGCCACGCTGCAGATCCTTGCCGAGCAATTGGCTGTGGCGATCCAAAACGTGAACCTGTATAACGAAACCGAAAAAGCATTGGACGCCGCTCGAACTGTGTACGGCGAAATGAGCCGCGAAGCATGGATCAAGATCTTGCGGAACCAGTCCAGAGTTGGCTTTCTTGCCACGCCGCCCGCAACAGTCCAGATGAACACCGAAGCTTTGGAACCGCATCTGGCGAAAGCGTACGAAACTGGTGATGTCGTGATCGGCACCGACAACCTGACCATCAGCATTCCGATCAAGATCCGAGGACAGTCGATCGGAGCGATTCGATTGAAGAAATCAGAAATTTCGCAAACTTGGTCTCAGGAAGAAACCAACCTGGCCATCGCCCTTTCGGATCAATTGAGCGGCGCGTTGGAAAGCGCACGTCTGTATCGGGAATCTCAACAAAGAGCCGCGCGTGAATCTCTGGTCTCGGACATCTCAGCGCGAATCAGCGCCACATCACACACTGAAGCGATCTTGCGCGAAACGGTACAGAACCTTGGGCAAACTCTCGGTAACGCATCGGTCACATTCCAGTTGGTTGAAAACTACGAAAGCGGCGAACGAGACAACCCAGGAAAGGCGGGTGAATGAGCATGATAAATCCCAAGCCTGAGACCGGTTCAAAAGTGACTTTCATTCAGCGTATCCGCTCGTTTTGGAGCGGATTGATCGAGCCGCACGGATCCATCAAACTCATCGGAGAATATCGACGCGCACGCCTGCTTGCCATCCTTACATTGATCCTGACTGTGCTATTTGCCTTGGGAACGTTGTCAAATCCGGTTCATATCGAAGCCTTTTATTTGCTTGGCGGAATTTCCTTTGGGTCCTATATCCTCAGCAGGACCAGGTACTACAAATTAGGCGCATATGTCTTCACGTATGTCACCACTCTGATCGGATTCTTCCGCATCTATCAGGGGTCAGCGAGTTCGCTTGAAGCATCGATCGCATCCACGGTTCACATCTCGTTGATCTTTTCAAGTTTGATCCTCTCTCAGCGCGGATTTCTTTCTCTCGCAGGGCTTTCCACTCTTGCTGCTTTCACCGCCCCGTTCTACACCCGCTCCCCCATTATGGAGCCGGGCAGTACAGCATTGACTGGCGGAGTTGTACTTGGGATCGGCGCCATCCTTTATGGCACGCAAGTCTTCCGTGCCGCAATAGAGAAGGAAAGACTTGAGGAATTAACTCAAGCCAATGCCGAACTTGAGGAAGTGAAGTCTCATCTTGAGCAGCGCATCGTATTGCGAACCCAGGAATTGGAGAAAGCCAATCAACAAGTTCAGGAAAGAGCGGCGCGTTTTCAGGTCGCGTCAGAGATCTCCCGCGACATCTCAGCCAATATCAATCAGGATCCCCAGGATCTACTCAACCGCATCACCCAAACCATCAGCGAAAAGTTGGGCTTTTACCATGTAGGTATCTTCCTTTTCGATAAGAATCGCGAGTACGCCGTGCTTCGCGCTTCGAATAGCGCAGGCGGACAGCGCATGCTTAACCGTCAGCACCAACTAAAGATCGGCGGGACGGGCGTGGTGGGCTATGTTTCCCAAAGCGGACGTCCCCGCATTTCTCTGGACACTGGCTCAGACGCAGTGTATTTCAACAACCCAGACCTGCCAGAGACACATTCAGAAATCGCCTTGCCACTCAAATATGGAGACCGCACCATCGGGGTGCTGGATGTGCAAAGTACGGAAGCATCCGCCTTTACAGAAGAAGACGCGAACTTTCTTAGCACGCTGGCCAACCAGATCGCGATCATCATCAACACCATCATGTCGAACGGTGCAGACACCGGGTCATTCGCGTCCCCCAGAGTCAGCGTTCGCAATCGGCAGTCAGCCAAACAGACAGGATATTCCTATCTGCCGGATGGCACGATCTCAACCACCAAGCCTCTTCAAAATTCTTCCATCGATCAGGCGATCGCAACAGGCGACCCCGTGATCCTGGCCCGACCCACCAAAGAGATTCCATCCTCTCTCACCATTCCGGTCAAATTCCGCGAGCAAGTGATCGGCGTGATCCACGTAGAGGCTGCCGAAGCGAACCGCAAATGGACAGATGATGAAGTGTCCATCATCCAATCGATCTCAGACCGGGCATCCTTCGCGATCGAAAATGCCCGCCTGTTCGAAGAGACCGAACGACGCGCTGAACGTGAGCAGTTGATCGCAAAGGTCACTTCACGAATTGGCGAATCCAACAATGTAGAAAAGATCCTGCAAACCACCATTCAGGAACTTGGTCGAAGCCTTGGAGCAACACGCACCTTCATTAAACTGGAAACAACCGCCGCTTCAGCAGATGACGATGCGACAGGCTAAGAGATGAATTTATGAGCGACTTTTACAGCACCAACAACAGAAGCACCATCAAAGATGATCCCATGTCCGCAAATTCCGGGCGTTGGAGAATTTTCACATCCCGCGTCAGTCTTGGGGTCAAACTTCCGTTGGTGGTCATCGTGCTTTTATTGGTCGCCTATCTCATTTCCACGATTTTGAGCGTGAACGCCACCCGCACGGCGTTGATCGAGACCCTGCAAAACGAACTTACGAACCAATCACTTTCAAGCACCGAGCTGGTCCGCTCCAACCTGATCTGGACTCGAAGCGTTGCCATTGATCTGGCCGCAGCGGCCGAAGTCAACAACTACGACGAACAAACCATCCTCAACACGATCAAAAACACTCTTGAAAGGAATGATCAGATCTTCGGTTCAACGATCGCCTATGAGCCGTTCCAATTCAAACTTGACCAATTCTACTGGGCGCCATACTACAACCGAAACCCTGATAACGAACTGCAATTCACTCAGCTTGGCACGCTTGAATACAACTATCTTCAAAAGGATTGGTACACAGCAGCAAAGCAATCCGGCAAACCCATCCTCTCCTTGCCGTACTATGATTTTGGCGGCGGAAATATCTGGATGGTCACCTGGAGCGTTCCATTCTTCGACCCGATCACCGGGGATATCAAAGGTGTTGCAACAGCTGATATCGCCTTTTCACAAACACAAGAGTTCGTGAACAACATTTCGGTTGGGGTGGAAGGCTACGCATTCATGCTCGACCCGAGGGGAATTGTTCTCGGTGTAGGCGGGAACGGCGGCGAATACGAGCCCATGATCGACTCGATGGTGACAGCTTCATTCTCGAACAATGCAAGGAATTGGAATACCCTGGTGCAGGAAATGTTGGCCGGAAAGACCGGATTTATTGATGCAGTTGACCCACAAGGGAAACCGGTCTTTGTCGCCTACGCCCCTGTCGGAATGGATACAGGCTGGTCATTAGCCCTCGCCTTCCCGCAGGCGGAACTACTTGAAACACCGCTCAGACTGCAATACAGCCTTATCCTTTACTCCAGCATTGTTGCGATTATCTTTGGCGTTATCCTTTACCTGCTAACCCGGTCCATTATCAACCCGATACAGGAATTGACCACTTACGCAAATCAATTCTCAGCCGAGCACATCAATGAGATCACGAAGAAGTCGATCGAACCCATCCGGCTCAACACAAGGGATGAGCTTGAAGAGCTTGCATCTGCTTTCAACGTGATGTCTCTCAACTTGAAAAATGCAGTCGAAACCCTTGAAGAAAAAGTCCAAGACCGCACAAAACAACTGGAGAAACGGTCCCTTGAGTTTGAAACCATCGCGGAAGTTGCAAGAGACATCACCATCATCCGCGACCTGAACACCCTGCTCAATGTCGCTGTGAACCTGATCCGCGAACGCTTCAAGTTCTATCACGTTGGCATTTTCCTTGTTGACGACAATAGCCAGTACGCCTACCTTCGCGCAGCGAGCAGCGTTGCCGCGCAGCAAATGCTTGACTTGAATTACAAGCTAAAGGTCGGTGAAGAAGGTTTGGTCGGAAATGTTACAAGGACCGGAAGAGCGCACATCGCGCAGGATGTCGGCAAGGATGCGATCCATTTCCAAAATCCATACCTGCCATTAACACGCTCTGAGATCGTGCTGCCGCTTCGCAACCGGAGCATCATCATCGGCGCGCTGGATATTCAGGCGACAGTGGAAGCCGCCTTCGAAGAGCGCGATATCGACATTCTGCAATTACTCGCAGATCAACTTGCGGCGGCGATCGAGAACGCTCAATTGGCTCAACAAGTGCAGGGAACCTTCGCTGAGTTGAATAACGCCTACAAGCAGCAAACGCGTACCGTGTGGCAATCCGCCATCAGTGAGCGCGGACAGGTTTCCTATGAATATGACGGGATGCAGATCCAATCTGTGCCGCGAGACCTGCCCGAAGATCTACGCAGGCAGCTTGATAACGGGAAGCCGATCATTCTGACCGCGGAGGGTTCTCCCGCGCGACAAACTCTGCTCGTCCCATTGATGATCCGCAACCAAACCATTGGTGTAATCGGACTCGAACAGGAAAACCCGAATCAAGCGTGGACCGAGGAGCAGATCGCCGTTGCAGAAGCCGCCGCAAACCGCGCAGGGCTGACCCTCGAAAATGCCCGCCTGCTCGAAGAAAGTCAGAGACGGGCTGTGAAGGAAAGAGCCATTTTTGAATCCACCACCCGCATCGGCTCCGCCCTCAACATGGAAAACATTCTCCAGGCGACCGCCGAGGAACTTGAGCGTGTTCTGGGCGCATCTGAAGTGGTCCTGCAATTCATTAATGATAGAAACTCATGAACAATAATTTGAACCGCCTTGACACCAGTTCAACCAGAAGCTACGCCTTGATCGGCGCGCTGTTTGGCGCGTCATTCCCGGTCATTGGGACTTTGATCAGACTGGTCCTTCTGGATCTTCCGATCAGCCTTGCAAACATGATCGTTGCTCAAACATCCGATCCGCTTCTCTGGGTTGTGGACACTGCCCCATTTGTGCTTGGCGCATTCGCGGCGTATGCAGGTTACAAACAGGATCAGGTCACCCATATCAACAAGGAACTGTACCAACGCGAATCTGACCTGCGCATCAATCAGATCACCCTCGAACAACGCGTGGAAGAGCGCACCGCTGAATTGAGTACGGCAAACCGAAGCATCGAGAGGCGCGCCCGACAATTCGAAGCGATCGGACAGGCTTCACGCGCGATCATCTCCACCCAGAATCTTCAAGACCTGCTGCCACAGATCACTAAAGTGATCAGTCAATATTTTGGCTTTTATCACACGGGCATTTTCCTTTTTGACCCGAACAGGGAATATGTGGTCTTGAGCGCCGCCAATAGTGAAGGCGGGCAAAGAATGCTGGACAGGAATCACAAGCTGCGTGTGGGCGAAGTAGGGATCGTAGGTTACGTTGCCGGTACCTCGAAACCCCGTATCGCGCTCGACACCGGAACAGATGCGATCTACTTCAACAACCCCGACCTGCCTGATACACGCTCTGAGATGGCGCTGCCGCTCATCCAGATTGGCGGAAGCATCATCGGCGTGCTCGACATCCAAAGCACGGAATCGAACGCTTTCACGAACGAAGATATAAACATCCTTTCGACTCTTGCAGACCAGATCTCTGTAGCCATTGCCAATGCGCTCCGATACGATGAGACGCAGAAGACATTGCTTGAAGCTGAAATGCTTTACCGAAGCGACCTTCAATCCAAGTGGAAGCAATTCATGAAGACCGAGAGCATTGCCGGAATTCGCAGGTCTGGCATGAAATCGAATTTGTATTCAGACGCGGTGAATTTACCGGGCGCTTCCGAAGTCACCCGATCGGGCTCGCCTTTTGTCACAAGCGATGACGGTTCAATGATCACCCTTCCTGTTAAATTGCGCGGCGAGATGGTCGGTATTTTGAACATTCAAGCCGAAAATCAACGCAAATGGACCAATGACGAAATGGACATCATCAACGCCATT